>NZ_CAUWGY010000009.1:0-58595 GCF_963558415.1 uncultured Ruthenibacterium sp.
AATTTGCATATCCATGTGTTTAAAATTCAATACCACGGCGAGCGGTCACACCCTGTTCGTACGGGTGGCGATGACAGCGCATCTCGGTGGAATAATCGGCGGCCTGCTGCATCCACTGCGCAGGTTCGCGTCCTGTCAGCACCACTTCCTGTCGATTGGGCCGCTGCAAGACCGCCTGCTGCAAAAGTTCCTTATCGATCATATCCAACTGCCAAGCGGCACACGCTTCGTCCAAAACCAATAAATCGCACGGGCTCGACAGCGCCAGACGCAGATTTTGCGTTTGCAGATAAGCGGTCTGTTTCTTTTCATCCTCATTCATCTGAAAAACGAATTTCTGTCCGGCCTTGCCCCGGTATACCTTGGCCCCCAATTGTTTCAGAAGATGCACTTCCCCAGTGGAACTGCCTTTCAAAAATTGCACCACTGTCACCGACATTCCATTTCCCAATGCCCGCAGTGCGAGTCCCATGGCCGCGGTTGTCTTTCCCTTGCCATCTCCCCAATACAAATGTACTCGTCCCTGCTCTTCCATATGGCGCCTCCGGTTCTTTTTCCAGTGTTTTTTATCATACCACAAAAAACGGCTGCAATGCAAAATGCGGGACCTTTTTCAGGTCCCGCATTTTTTATACCCAAAGGGGATTGTCCCACAGATTCAACTTGGTGCCAAGGCCCATTTCCTTCGCATTTTTATACAGCATATTGGCAATAAGAATGTCTACTGAGCCAACACCCAGCGTTCCGCAGAAAATGAACTCGTCGTCATTTTCCCGACCCAACTGCTCCACGACCATCTGCGGCATCTCGACCACATCCTCCTTGTTCAGGCGGCCCTCGTGGTACAATTTGCCCTCCAATGTCCCATTATAATGAGAAAGCTGTGTCCAGTTATCCACAAAAATTTTGTCTGCGCTGGTGAGCACGTCTTCCTCATAGGAAGCCGCCTCCATCTGAATGACGGTTGCATTCTTTTTGATCCATTCTTTTTTCAAAAACGGTTTTGCCGCTGTGGTTTCGGTGACGACTACGTCCGCATCCTTCAATGCAGTTTGAGCATCGGTGCAGGCCACCACATTGTATTTTCCCTTGAATTCATCTGCCAGCGACTGCGCTTTGCTCTCGTCCAAATCCACCATATAAATGGTTTCCAACCCCGGCAGAACCTCCATCATGGCCATAATCATCGTACGGCCGATGACACCGGCCCCAAACAGCGCTGCCACCTTGGAGTTTTTACGTGCATTGTATTTGGCCATTACGCCTGCCGCCGCACTGGTGCGCATGGCTGTAGTAATGGTTCCATCCAAAATCGCCTTGGGGAAAACGGTATGAGGATCGCTGAGCACTACAATATCCACACCATAGGGCAACCCCTTGGAAGGATTGTCTTTTGCTTCGGACGCCCACTTGAAACCAACTACGTCCTCATCTCCCCCAATATAGGATGGCATGGACATGCAGTAGGAGTCCCAATCATCCGCATCCATCTCCGGCATACGCAACTGCACCTTTGGCGGATTGCTGACTTTTCCTTCTCCCAGCAGACGGAAGGTTTTCTCGGTGGCTTCCAAGATCTTCTTCATATCCAAAAGGCCCGCCTGAATGACGTCCTCCTGTTTTAAAAATAAAATTTCCGGTACCATTTCCAACACCTCTGTTCTCTGTATGCTGCCGGCCATATCCAGACCGTTTCAGCACGTTTCATTATAGCATCAATATTCATGAAATCAAGCGTTTTGTGAATATTTATTCAGAAAAATGCAAAAAGCAAGGAGTCCCGCTTGGTGGGACTCCTTGGATT
The DNA here is from genome assembly GCF_963558415.1 of uncultured Ruthenibacterium sp. Taxonomy (NCBI): domain Bacteria; kingdom Bacillati; phylum Bacillota; class Clostridia; order Eubacteriales; family Oscillospiraceae; genus Ruthenibacterium; species uncultured Ruthenibacterium sp. Next base: position 1,805 of record NZ_CAUWGY010000009.1, read on the forward strand.
AGTTTTGTTTTTCTACAATTTTATACTCATTGTCCATTTGGAAGAAAGGGCACTCGCGGGTATATCCGCCCAAACAATCGCCCATTTCATCCTCATCAAGCGGCACACAGCAAACCCGTTCACCGTATTCTTCATCCCAAACATAATTGAGGCACCACTCACAATGGGTCATGATTCAGACTCCCTTTCATAGCTTTCGTCCGTGAGGAAGGCATCCAATCGGGCAGCCTCTTGTTCAAAATCACAACCGATCAGCGAACGACCCGAAGGCAAATTGATTCCCCAGCAGTAGTCCTGATCGGGAACCGTGAGCTGTTGCGCATCGCTGGTGAGCAACGCAGGCATTTTAAAAGCCAATTGCCACAGTTCGCCGTTGGTCAAATTCGTCTCGATCATCGGAAGCAGCTTGTCCGCAATCAGGTTGATTTTGGCCGGACTGAGCGTAGCAATTTGATCCGCAGCCGCCTGAATGACTTCCTGCTGGCGTTCGACCCGCTTCCAGTCGCTGTCTAAATGACGGATTCGCGCATAGACAAGGGCTGTGGGACCATCCAAACGAGCCTCTCCGGCTTCCCATTTGTCCTCGCCGGCAATTTGATTCATATATTCCGCCTCAGCCTCGCTCAGGTCCACCACCACTCCGCCGATATCGGTGATGCCCTCCTCAAAAATAGTAAAATTCACACGCACGTATTTGCTTACGTCCACTTTATAATAATCCTGCAATGTCTTGAGCAGAAGTTCTGCCCCGCCATAGGCATATGTATGTGTCAGCCAATCATCCCCGTGGTTTGGAATGGACACGCCTACTCCGCGCTCAAAAGACGCCAGTTTCCAAGTGTTCTCCTTGCTGTTGATGGAAAGAAGCATGATACTGTCCGCTCGACCTGTATCCGATTTGTTTTCCTCCCGCTCGTCCGAACCAATGAGCAAAATATTTGTGATGTCCTCATGAACATTCACTTCTCCGTCCGGCGGCGCGATGTTTCCTCCGTTCTCCATCACATCAATGTAATCCAGGTCCAAATGCTCAAAAGAAAGTTCTTCCTCATCTTCCGGAATGGACTCGGCAATGCTATAACTTTCTGATGTGGGCCGAGAAAGCAAATTCATTTTGCTGTTGATGTAAATCGCGCCGGCCGCAACAACCAACACCAAAAGTGCCAAAGCCGCTGCCAAGATAATCAAAATAATTTTGGCACGCTTGGACAATTTCTTTTTCATGGTTGCTTCCTCCGAATTTAAATCTGATGTTACGGCTGTTTGTGCCGCGATGTTTTATTGTAGCAGATATTTGTTAAACTTACATGAAAAATTTGTGTCAAAAAGCGGCTCTTTTCAGTAGAGCCGCTTTGCTTTTTAAAAACCCATGCTCTGCATGCTGTACGGTCGTCTTTACCGCTCCTCCGTTCAGAATTTTCGATTATTCTGCGGAAAATTTATGAAAGCCATATTTCTCTTCTTTTTTGCGCTCTTCTTCCAATCCTAAGCAAAACGCCTGGCGAATCCGGTTCAAAACAGACGCAGATTCCCAGATATCGTAAGCTGTGCCCGCCAAGGCCAGGATCCCTGTTCGGGTGGCGTTTTGTCCGGCAGGAGAAACCGTTGCATCTGCAAACTCTTTTGTATGCAGATCCATCTGCTCGCAACCTTTGATTCCAATCATTCCGTGAAGCGTCGGGATTCGAAAGCTAACGTTTGCCGCATCGGTCGATATCCGATCACGCGGGTCCACTGTCACCGGCTCACCCAGGCGATCCAGATTGGCTTTTAACACATCCTCCAAAGGTCCATTGTTTAAAAATGTGGTGTTTGCCGCCGAGAAGTTTGTGGCCTTCATCTGGACACCCATACTGTCGGCCACGCCTTGCACACAGCGCGTTACCCGCTGGACCGCCAGCTCCGTCTTCCATTGAGCGTCACACCGGATAAAATATTGCAGACATGCATAGTCCGGAATGATATTGGGCAACACACCGCCATTTTTTACGATACCGTGTATATTTGCATCCAAATACTGTTTGATTTGATTGATGCTGACATAGCTCATTACGGCCGCATCCAGCGCATTGATGCACTGCGGACCAGCTTCGTTTGCATGACACTTTTTACCGAAGAATTCAAACTGGATGGGATAGATCCCCATGCTGCTGATCTGTGTGCAAGTATGCTTATAGGGATGCAGCATCAATGCCACATCCAACTCATCAAATACACCCTCATCCAAAAACTGCACTTTGGTGCAACTTACTTCTTCATCCGGAGTTCCATACACCACAATGGTTCCTTGGCCGTTCAAAACCGTTTTCAACGCTGCCGCCGCGCCTGCGCTGATCACACCGATCAAATCGTGTCCACACCCGTGGCCAATTTCCGGCAGCGCATCATACTCACACAAAAAGCCGATCACCGGCCGACCCGAGCCATAGACGGCGCGAAACGCTGTGGGAACCCCGCTCAACCAAAAAGCCCCGCCTGTCCAGCCAGTTTTCCAGCATCTGCGCGGACTCGTTCTCCTCAAGCCCCAGTTCCGGATGTTCATACATCCGGCGAGAGATCTCCCAAAGTTCCGCAAGCCAAGACTCTACCTCATCAAACATTTGTTGTTTTGGGTCCATTCACACACCTCCTGCCGCCTTCTCATAAAATGGTACTTGCGCGTATTTATTACACGATTGGCCGATTGCAAATCGGTTATAGTATAGCAACTGAACTTCCTTTTGCATAGTTTTTGCTGTAAAAAAACAAAAAATTGTTTTGTAAAAAGACGAACGAAAAAAGCAGAATCCCAAAATTGCGGCTGTACAAAGGAAATCGGGTATAGTATAATATAGGATGAATTACGCCCAGAAGCGGGCGTGGAAACCGGATGGTAAAGGAGTGGAGCGGTTTTGATCAAGTTCTACAATCCCCTGGGCAAAGTATGCATGACCAACGAATACTTTGCGGGCCTTGTCGGCGCAGCCGCGCAAAGTTGCTACGGCGTTTGCGGCATGGCCACAGGCGGTAAATCCGACAGTTTCAAAACCTTGTTCCTCGGCAGCGATTTTCCTGACAAAGGCGTGCGCGTGACCGAGGAAGATGGAAAGCTTGTGATTGAACTGCATATCAAGGTGACTTATGGGTTGAACATCGCTGCCATTGTGCGCAGCATTACCCACAAAGTAAAATACGCCGTGGAAAGCGCTACTTCTCTGGAAGTGCGCCGCATCGACGTGTGCGTGGACGACATCGTCTGATCTTCGCCCGGACGGGGCATCTGCGGCAATGGCCGACAATTTTTTGAGGTGAATAAGCATGATTACTGGCGCAATTCTCAGAGACAGCATTCTCTCCGGTGCGAACAACCTGGCCAACCAGCGTGCGCGCGTGGACGAGTTGAACGTTTTCCCCGTTCCCGATGGTGATACGGGTACCAACATGAGCATGACCATTGGAAGCGCTCGCACCGAGCTGGAGGCTTTGGCAGACGACTGTACCGTGGAGACCGCCTCTCAGGTAGTCGCCGGTGCGATGCTGCGCGGTGCACGCGGAAATTCCGGTGTAATCTCCAGTCTTTTGTTCCGTGGCTTTTCGAAAGCCTTGAAGGGCAAAAAGGCCGCAGATGCGGCTGACCTGGTAGCCGCCCTGCAAAAAGGCGTAGAAGGAGCCTACAAGGCTGTGATGAAACCCACAGAGGGCACAATGCTGACCGTTGCTCGTGTAGCCGGAGAAGAGGCCGCCAAGGCGGACGCCTCCTCGATGGATCCTGCACAAATGTGGGAGCTTATCTGCAATGCTGCACAGGCCGCACTGGACAACACACCCAATCAGTTGCCTGTTTTGAAAAAAGCTGGTGTGGTAGACGCGGGCGGTCAGGGTCTGATGTGCATTTTCCTGGGTATGCTCAGCGTATTGCGGGATGGAAAAATCATCGAGGCCAGCGAGGCACCTGCTAAAAAGTCCAAACTTTCCACTGACGGAGCGGACAAAGGCGTTTACACCGACGATCTGATGACCGTAGAGGATATTGTAAACGGTTATTGCACTCAGTTTTTGGTAAATAAAAATGAGAATGCGTCCAGCGATAAGTTGCGTGCGTTCTTGGAGTCCAATGGTGACAGCGTGGTGGTCATTGAGGACGATGAAGTCATCAACTGCCATGTGCACACGCAGGACCCGGGCAAGATTATCAGCCATGCACTTCAATACGGCTATCTGACCAGTTTTAAAATCGAGAACATGCATGAGCAATTCCTGGCCCGCCAGAAACAGGGCGCTGGATTGCGCAAACAAGCTGCGGCGGAGGCCAGTACTCCTGCCAACGAATTCAGCTATGCCGCTGTGGACCAGAGCCGTGATTTCGGTTTTGTAGCTGTGGCCGCAGGGGATGGATTGAAAACCATCTTTGCTGATTTGGGCGTAGACGCCGTAGTATCCGGCGGACAGACTATGAACCCCGCCACCGAGGACATTGTGGCTGCCGTGCAGAGTGTGCCTGCCAAAACGGTGTTTGTGCTTCCCAACAATAAAAACATCATCATGGCAGCAGAACAGGCCCAGAAAATTGCCGATCGAACCATCGTGGTTCTGCCCACCCGCACCATTCCTCAGGGCATTACCGCTATGTTGAACTTCGACCCGTCCCTGTCTGCGGATGAGAACAATGTGAATATGATGCAGGCCGCCGACCATGTGGCCACAGGCCTTGTCACTTTTGCCGCCCGAGATTCGGACTTTGACGGCAAGAAAATCAAAAAAGGCGAAATTTTGGCGCTGGAAAACGGAAAGCTGGTAGCTACCGGCACCGACATCACCAAAACCACTTATCGTCTGGCCCGCAGCATGTGCAAAAAGGACACCAGCTTTGTCACGGTGATCTCCGGCTGCGACGTCAGCGAAGAGGACGCAGAGCGCACAGCGCAGATGGTTCAGGCCAAGTGCCCCTCCGGTGTGGAAGTTACGCATCTGGTAGGCGGCCAGCCGGTCTACTACTACATCATCAGCGTAGAGTAAAAGGTTCAAAATTTCAAAGCGCCGCCAAAGTGGCGGCGCTTTTTCGTAAATGAAAGGAGGGGCGGCATGGATATTCGTTATTTAAAAGGCGTGGGCGAAAAACGGGCCGCCCAGCTCTCCAAACTCGGTATTTCTACTGTGGATGACCTGCTGGCATTTTATCCCAGGGATTATGTGGACTACTCTCATCCTTATCCCGTAGCCAACGCTCCCTATGACATAAAATGCGTGGTGCGCGCCACTGTTTACAGCATCGGCGCATTGACCCGCATCCGCGGCGGAAAACAAATGGTTCGCGTTGTGGCAGGCGATGATACTGCTGGTTTATCTATTGTATATTTCAACAATCCGTATATTTCCAAAAAACTGGAATCCGGCCGCGAATACTGCTTTTTTGGAAAAGTATCCGGTGGCTTTGCGCAACGGGAAATGATCAACCCCGTAATGATGACCACCGAGGCTGCAGGGGCCACGCCTTTGGTACCTGTATATCCGCAAACCGAGGGGATTAACAGCAGTTATCTTGCCAAGTGCGTGCGTATGGCCTTTGCAGCGGCACCAGACATTGACGAACCATTGCCGCTCTGGATGGTGGAAAAATATCGACTGTGCTCCAAATCGGACGCAGTCCGAATGATACACTTTCCCCGCTCAAGCGCTGACATCACCTGTGCACGGCGGCGGTTGATTTTTGAGGAGCTTTTGGCACTTCAACTGGGTCTGCTCTTACTGCGAAGCCGGGGTGAGCGCTGGACCGGCGCCCCTATGCACCCTGTGGATCTCGGCCCCTTTTGGGCGTCGCTTCCTTTCACGCCCACCGGTGCACAAAAACGAGCAACGGAGGAAATCCTGGCAGATTTGGTCCGGCCGGCTCCTATGAATCGCCTGCTGCAGGGCGACGTGGGAAGCGGAAAGACCCTTGTTGCTGCCGCAGGAATCTATGCGGCCTGGAAAAATGGATACCAAAGCGCACTGATGGCACCCACGGAAATTCTGGCTGCCCAGCACGCGGAAACCTTGGGAAAAATGTTGGAGCCCCTTGGGATGCGCGTGGCGCTTCTGACCGGAAGCGTAAAGGGAAATGCCAAAAAAGCCGTGCATAAGGCCATTGCCCAGGGAGAGGCCGATCTGGTGGTGGGTACCCACGCGGTGTTGGGCCCGGATGTGACGTTCCAGAAGCTGGGATTTGCAGTAACGGATGAGCAGCACCGCTTTGGCGTGCGTCAGCGCTCGGCACTGGCAGGCAAGGCCGATCATCCACATCTTCTGGTCATGAGCGCTACACCCATTCCGCGCACACTGGGGCTTTTGATGTTTGGCGATTTGGATATTTCCATTCTGGATGAACTTCCGCCGGGGCGTACACCGGTCAAAACTTATGCAATTACCGGGAAAAAGCGTGCGGACATGTACGGGTTCCTGCGCGCACAGCTTCAGCAGGGACGCCAAGCATACATCGTATGCCCGGTAATCGACGAAAGCGAAACCGACATGTTGTCCGTAACCTCTTATTACGAAGAGACTGCTCGTCCCCTTTTGGCTGGATATCGGGTAGGACTGATGCACGGACGACTGAAGCCAGCCGAAAAGAATGCCGTCATGCAACAATTTAAAAACGGCGAACTGGATGTTCTGGTATCCACCACGGTGATCGAGGTGGGCGTGGACGTTCCCAATGCCAACATGATCGTGATTGAAAACGCGGAGCGCTATGGTTTGTCGGCATTGCACCAGCTCCGGGGCCGTGTGGGACGCGGCAAGGGAGAGGCCTATTGCATTTTAATCAGCGACCACACAGGCGAAGCGGTAAAAAAGCGGTTGTCTTTCTTGTGCCACACCACCGACGGATTTGCCATTGCAAAATTTGATCTTGAGACCCGCGGCCCGGGAGATTTCTTTGGAAGTCGGCAGCATGGTCTGCCCAGCCTTCACATTGCAAATTTGATGACCGACGCCAAGGCGTTGTACGCCGCTCAGCAAGAGGCCATCCAACTGGTTGCAGCGGACCCCGGACTGCATCAACCGGAAAATGCAGGGCTGCGCGGTTTGGCGGAAGGTTTGTTCCGGGAACAAACCGCCTTAAACTAAGTCTTTTCCTTTGTGATTTTAGGAGGTATTTGATTATGAACATTCGAAGAGCTCTTGAATCTGACATTCCGGGCGTGAACCGGTTATTGTTTCAAGTGAACCAAGTCCACCACCAAGGTCGTCCCGATCTCTTTAAAAGCGGCGGGCGAAAATACACCGATTCGCAGCTAGTGGAAATTTTTTCAGATGACAGCCGACCGGTTTTTGTGGCGGAAAATGAAAACGGCCAAGTTCTCGGCTATGCCTTCTGTATGTTTCAACAGCATATTGACGACAATATTCTAACAGATGTCAAAACATTATACATTGATGACATCTGTGTAGACGAGGAATGCCGGGGTCAGCACATTGGGCGGAGACTGTACGACTATGTAATAGATTTTGCCCGTGCGGCAGGCTGTTACAATGTAACGTTGAATGTGTGGAGCTGCAATCCCACGGCACAAGAGTTTTATGAAAAATGCGGTATGAAACCGCAGAAAACGGGAATGGAACAAATCTTATGAAACGACTGCTGATGCTGATGAATCCCTATGCGGGTACCCAACAGGGAAAACAATTTCTGACCGATATTTTGGCGCTGTTTTATGAACGTGGATACGCACCCTTGACTTTTGTCTCCCACAATCCGGGCGACTGCACAAAACTTGCCCAAGAATACGGCGAACAGGCTGATTTGGTCGTATGCGCGGGCGGAGACGGAACGCTGAACGAAGTATTGACGGGTCTGATCGAATCCGGTTGCCAGACTCCTGTGGGCTACATTCCTTGCGGCTCCACCAACGATTTTGCCAGCAGCCTGCATTTGTCTCGAGACCTTCTTCAAGCGGCCCGAGACATTCTGGATGGACGTGTTCAGCTTTTGGACGCCGGAAAATTTGGCGACCGGTATTTTTCCTACATTGCCTGCTTTGGTGCGTTCACCCGTGCTTCATATGCCACACCTCAGCATATGAAAAACATGTTGGGTCACTTTGCCTATATTCTGGAAGGGATTCGCGACATTGGAGACTTAAAACCGCGTCACATTCAGGTCGTAGCCGGTGAGCACATGGTAGAAGGCGACTATCTGTTCGGCGCCGTGTGCAATTCCACTTCGGTAGGTGGACTTCTCAAACTGGACCCCAACGTGGTGGATTTGTCCGATGGACAGTTTGAGATCATTCTACTGAAACAACCTTCTAACATTCTGGAACTGAACGATTGCCTGTGGAAACTGAATCAGCAGCGGTATGATACTCCCATGGTAGAATTTTTCCGAACAGACAAGGTCACCTTTTATACCCCCGATGCGCCGGACTGGACTTTGGACGGCGAATACGCCCCAGGCTCTGAAAAAATTGAAATCGTGAACATGCACCACGCATTTCGCTTAATGGTCAACGACTAATAAAAACCGCCTGTTCCGTAAGGAACAGGCGGTTTCTTGTTTTAACGGCGCACGCGCACCCGTACGGGCACAGGCTGGGGTTCTCCCCACAATAAGCGTGCCAAAATGTCCCAAAGGGAAAAACGGATGTTCATAGAACCCCTCTCTTTCTATATCTGATTGGATGGTTCTATCATATATGCTTTTTGCTTTACCGTATGTGACAACATCACCATTCAGTCCAAAAACTGGATGCACGCTCCCAGAACCCCGTCACCAATATAACTGCTGAGGGTTGCGTCAATTTCGCCTTCCCAGAAATGTTCGTAATCCGGGAAAGCAGACTTGACCCGCTTGGCCAGTTCTGCCATTTCCTCCGGTGCTCCACCGTTGGCCACTGCCAAATTATAGCGCCGATGCCCGACCGAATAACGGCCCAGAAGTTCTACGATCTTGGGCTGCACCGCCTTTCGGCCACGAACCTTAGCCACACTGGACAGTTGCCCGTCCGCTGAAAACCCAATGATCGGTTTGATGTTCAACATAGTCCCTGCCACAGCGGTGATTTTTCCAATTCGTCCACCCTTTTGCAAATATTCCAATGTATCCACCGAAAAAAAAGGAACCGTGTTTTCCAAAAGATGCGGCACACGAACGTTCAACAATTCTTCCCACCGCATACCGTTCCGAATATCTTCTGCAACCTGCAGCAAGGTGCTTCCAATTCCAAGGCTTCCGCTTTGCGAATCAAATACCCGCACATCCAAATCCGTGCGCTCCTGCCCTTGCAAGCGCATCAAGTTGTATGTGCCTGAAAGTCCTGCCGAAAGATGAATGGCCAATACTTTTTCATATCCTTGGGCAGCGATCTCATCCAAAATTCTCTTAACGCTTCCGCCGTCCGGCAGCGAAGTATGGGGCATCTCGCCCGCCTTCTGCCGTTTGTAAATATCCGCTGCGAAAATATCAACACCGTCGGAAAATTCACCGTCTTCGCAGCGAATCTTCAGCGGCACCACAAAAATCGGTTTTCCTTTTCGCTGTTTTTCACTCAAATCCGCGCAAGAATCCGTCAAAAGAGCAATTTTTTCCGGATTATGAGCAAAGCGCGCCTTTTCAGTTGACAAACAGACCACCTTACTTTACCATAATATATCAAACTGGACACTGTCACATAACAGTGTTATGTGATTATTATAAAAGGTTCTTTTTGCTCTGTCAATGACATAAGGAGTGTTTTTATGTGTGATTACCAAGAACGCCGGCGCCAGCAGGCCCAAAAGACCGAACAGGCCATTTTAGAGGCTGCGATGGAACTTTGCCGCCAGGAAAGCTTTGATAAAGTATCCGTGCGGGACATCTGCAAATATGCGGGAATCACCACCGGCGCATTTTATCACCACTTCCGTTCCAAGGACGAACTGTTGAGTCGGGGATTTACCTCTTTAGATGTTTACATGGAACAGGTTTTGCGCGGACATGAATCCGAACCGCCGGAGCAGCGGCTGCGGTTGATTTTATTCAGCTACGCCTCATTTATGGAGGATTTGGGTTGGGAACTGGTGGCCCGCTATTACCAGCACCGGCTGGGGCAGCCCGATTTTCATTCCATCGACCCCAGACGTTTCACCCTGCAGGCCTTGCTGAAATGTCTGACAGATGCACAAAGCCAAAAGCTTTTGCTGACCGTCCAAACGCCTGAGTGGATCGCTCAATTTTTATTAACCGCGGCAGCTACTCTCTTTTGGAAAAATTAGAGCAGGATTATCTCTTTTTCAAAAGGATTTTTCAGGCAAATCCAAAGTGAATTTGTAAAAGTTTTTTCACAAATCGGTACGGCAATCAAAATATGCTATAATAAAAAGCGGCTGGCGATTGACTGCACAGTCTCATCCACTTTCTCACAGGAGGCCTGTTTGAACATGTTTTGGGATACTTCTAGCACAATTGCTCCGGGGAATGGTTTTTCCCTGTTTTCGGCCACTCACTTGGCTTGGCTGACGGCGGCGGCCCTTCTTTTCTTTGTAGCGGGAAGATGGTATCGCACCGCACCGGAATCCTCGCGCCAGCGCTTACGCCTTTTGATTGGCATTTTGCTTCTCATCGACGAGTTTTTGAAGGATGCCTCCACGCTGGCCACCGGGCGCTTTGAATGGGCGTTTCTTCCCTTTCATCTGTGCAGCATCAACATCTTTGTGATTTGGGCGCACATTCTCCGCCCCAGCGACGCGAAAAGCGAATTTCTGTATGCGATTTGCCTTCCCGGCGCACTTGCAGCGCTCTTGTTCCCCTCTTGGGCCCAACTGCCGGCTTGGAATCTAATGTGCATTCATAGCTTCTCTGTACACATCCTTTTGATGCTTTATCCCATTCTGCTGCTGTGCGGAGGATACCGTCCTCATTTTTCCCGGCTGCGGCCTGCGTTATTCCCCTCGCTGGTGACCGTATGCGTGGTTTTTGGAATCAACAAACTGCTCGGCACCAATTTCATGTTCTTAGACAACGGCGGGTCGGGCAACCCGCTTGCTTGGGCAGAAAGCGCTCTTGGAAATCCGGGATATCTGATTGTTCTTCCCGTTTTGATTGGACTGGTATGGCTCATTCTTTACCTTCCGCTGATGGTCCTGCGCAAAAAACGTGCTGCTTGATTTGGCTGCTACCGTTTTATAATCATAAAAAAGCCCCCGCCAAATGGCGGGGGCTTTTTTATGATTAATCCAATTCTTTCTCGTAACTGAGTATCTCTCCTGTGGCGGCATCCACCTCATAAGAATACTCCATCCGGTCCACATTCCACTCCAGTTCATACTTTGTGCGGCCATCGTCCCGGTCCAGTTCGATTTTCAAACGGGAGATGTCTGTCTCAGACAGGCCCGCGTGGGACAGCGCCGCGCTCAGAGCCTCATCTTCCGTAATCTGAGCCGATGTCGAACCAGCCTGGGTCTGGCCCGGTGCATAAAACTCGGCGTCAGAGTCAAAGGACAGAATTTCGCCTGTCTGCGCATCGATATCGTAGTCGTATTCGGTGTTGTCTTTATAGAACTCGACTTCGTACTCCTGCCGGCCATCGTCCCAGTCCAGTTTTACGTGTACAAACGTCACATCCGCTTGTTCCAATCCCGCGTGTTCCAGCGCAATCTGCTTTGCCTGCTCTTCGTCGATGCCTCCAGTGACCGTCGACGTAGAAGCAGTTGACTCGGTACGGGGGGTCACTGTGCCCGAGGGAGAGGCAACCGGAGCCACCGCAGAAGAAGAACCGGAAGCGGAACTTGCTGCGTTCGCACAACCCGCCAGCAGCACACCTGTCAAAGCCAGAGCAATCAAACCAAATTTTGTCTTTTTCATATTGTAATCATCCTTTCCCATGAGAGGGTGTTCTTTTGTTCTGGCTTTAGTATAGGCGCCAAAGATTAAAGGCGCATTAAACAAAGCAACTTTTTTTCATTTTTTTCAAAGAACTCGAGAAAGTGTAAACGTAAACGATGTTCCCTTGCCCAGCGTGCTCTGCACTTGTACGCTCCCGCCATGTGCCTCGGCGATCCATTTTACCATGGACAGTCCCAATCCGGCTCCCTGCGTACTGCGGGCCGGATCCGCCTGCCAAAACCGGTTCCACACCTTGTCCAAATGTTCCGGCGCAATGCCAATGCCATTGTCCTCTATCGTGCCGGTTACCCATTGTTCATTTCCTGAGAGCGTCACACGAAGCCACCCGTCTTGCCGGCCATATTTGATTCCATTTTCCATCAAATTCATCAGCAGCCGCATAAGCATGGTCTCATCGCCCTGTACCACCAAATCCGGCTGAATTTCGGTTTCAATGGAAATGTTCCGAACCCGGGCTGTCTCCTCCATCTGTTCGGCCACAACCGTCGTCAGCTCGCTCAAATCCACCCGTTCCAAATTCAGCCGCTGCCGGCTGCCAGTGGTGCGCGCCAACAGCAAAAGCTGAGAAATCAATGCCGCCATCTTTTCGGCCTGATCGAGTACCGCACTCAGGGCCGACCGCGCCTGGTCCAGCGTGTCTGCATTTTCCAGAGCGTCCTCACACTGCGACAAAATGATGGAAGTGGGTGTCCGCAGTTCATGAGATGCGTCGGAGGCAAACTGTTTCTCCGCTTCAAAGGCGGCCTGCAACCGCTCGAACATATGATCAAACTCCGCCGCCAGAGCATAAATTTCATCGCGGCCTTCGCCCAAAGCAATGCGGCGGGACAAATCGTTTCCTGCACTGATCTCTTGCGCGGTCTGGGCAATACGCCGTACCGGACGGAAAGCTCTGCGGGCAATAAAATAACCGCCCACAGCCGCCGACACTACAAAAAACGGAAACACGACCAATGCCAACTGCAACATGGCCCGCAAGGTAGAATTGACATCGTCCGCGGAAGCTACACCGCGCACCCACACCGCACCGTAGCCGTCAATTTCGTGCCGTGCATCGTACACATACCAGTTGGTCTGCCCGGTTCCCACGGCGCGCATCCGGCGGTCGGAAAAGGCAGATGTATTGTCAAACTGACCCGGAACTGCACCGTACAGCGGCTCACCCGCGCTGGTGTAAACGGATAAATATACACCATCGTCGAAATATTCCAACTCATTGCTGATTTCCAAGCTGCCATTCACTGCCACCATGGCAGCTCTGCTCTCTTCCACCAGAGATACCATGCGGTCCCGTGTGGCCAGACGGGCGGACTCGCCTCCCGCGGAAAACAACAGCCACAGCGCCAGCCCGGCCAGCAGCGCCATAAAAAGCGTGAACCAAAGCGTCACTTTCAGCCGGATGGTCAGCCGCCTCATGGTTCCTTTCGCAGCACATAGCCTGCGCCTCGCACCGTATGCAAAAGTTTTGGTTCAAATCCGTCATCCAGCTTTTTGCGCAGATAGCGAATGTAAACATCCACTACATTGGAACCGCCTTCATAGTCATAATTCCAGATATGACGGCTGATTTTCTCCCGAGAGAGCACTACGCCGCTGTTGCGTGCCAAATATTCCAGTACGGCAAACTCTTTGCTGGAAAGCGTCACAGGCTTACCGGCCCGTTCCACCGTTCGGCCGGCACAATCCACCACAAGGTCCGCCACGGTAATCACATCGCTGACGGCGCCCGTATTGCGGCGCAAAAGCACACGCAAACGGGCCAGCAATTCCTCGAAGGAAAAGGGTTTTACAAGATAATCGTCCGCACCTGCGTCCAGTCCTGTAACACGGTCCTCAATGCTGTCCCGTGCGGTCAAGAGCAACACCGGCGTTCGATTGCGATCGTTGCGCATACGGCGCAACACATCAAGGCCACTGAGCCCAGGAAGCATAATATCCAACACCAGCGCATCATACTCCGCCCCAGGCAAATGATCCAGCGCGCTCTGCCCGTCGGTACAACTATCCACACTGTAACCGGCATCTTTTAAACGTTTGGTGAGCAGACGGTTTAATTCCGGCTCATCTTCTACCACCAAAATGCGCATGGCACAGCCTCCTTTTCACCCCAGCCTTTTTACAATTGATTTTATTTTATCATAGCCCCTGTTGTTTGTCATCCCAGCGCCACATCGAGAATCATCATGATCACAAATCCTACCAAAACTCCCCATGTTCCCGCTCGGGACCTTTCATCCCGGCGCGCTTCGGGAATCAACTCCTGCGCGACCACGTACACCATTGCACCTGCCGCAAAGCTCAAAAACCACGGCATAAGAGGCTCCACGCTTCCGGCGGCCAGCACTGCCAAAATTCCGCCCACCGGCTCTACCACACCGGAGAGCGCTCCCCCGGCAAAGCTTTTCAGACGAGAGTCCCCCTCTTTGCGCAAGGGCAAGGAAATCGCCGCACCCTCCGGAAAATTCTGCAAGCCGATTCCCAAAGCCAAAGCCGCCGCTCCCGCTGCCTGCCCCGCCCCCTGCGTTCCTGCCGCCAGCGCGCAGGCCAGGCCTACCGCCATTCCTTCCGGAATATTGTGCAGTGTGATTGCCAAAACCAGCAGTGTGGTGCGCCGATTTTTTCCAGTTTCCTTTCTTGAGCGGAGCAAGAGCGGTCGTAGCATATCCAAAAGCACTAAAAACAGCGCACCCAATAAAAATCCTCCTGCCGCCTGCACCCATCCCGAGTGCCCCTGTGCCACCGCGGTATCGATGGCGGGCAGTAAAAGGCTCCACACAGACGCCGCAATCATCACCCCTGCTGCAAAGCCCAAAAACACACGCTGGAATACCGGAGCGATTTCTCTTCTGAAGAAAAAGACCACCGCTGCCCCTGCTGCGGTCATTAAGCAGGTAAATCCTGTTCCCAACGCTGCCATTTGTACCGGTCCCATGCTTCTTCCTCCTTTTTTGCGCTGAGGCGCAGATTCTCTCCATGCGCACAAAAGCGCGCACTGGGTCTGTTGTCACCCTATGCACACAGCAATCAAATGGTTCCTGTAACTCCGTCTTGACAATCCTGTCAGGGTGCGCTAATATTTGAATATTGTGTAAATTTGGTGAAAAAACGGGTCGATCAATGGACCCGATGGGTTGTGTGTGAGAATATGGTCGAGCAAGTCTTGGTATTAAAGGAAGAAGCAGATTTTTCAGCCGGAAACTTCGAACGGACGGAGTGGAAAAACGGTCGGTTGATGCTTGTTTCGAGTGAAAATGAAGACACCGTACGCGGCAGCTACACTTCGCCTGAGTACCGCGCTGTGGCATTTGAGGAATTGGCGGTCTGCTGGAACGCCAGTATCCCCGCAGGGTGCTCGCTGGAGGCCTTTGCCCGCGTGCGTATTTCTGAACAGTGGAGCCATTGGTTTTCCTATGGAAAATGGAGCGTTTTTTCTTCTCGTTCCAGCTTATCCGGACAAGACGCAGGCCGGGTGCGAATGGAAAACGGCGTTCTCGTCATTGATGCGCCCGGAGGAGCGGACCAGTTTCAGATTCGGGTGGAATTGACGGCCCAACCGGGCGCAGAAGTTCCCACTGTCTCTTTGCTGGCGGCCGGTATCCGCGCGCAAAAGGTTTCGCTGGATGTAGGCGATGCTGTACAGCACCGGGTGCTGCCCTCTCCTGCATACTCTTTACATACCCGGGACCCTCGGCTGGAACCGATGCTGGCGGGCCCGTGCACTTTGGCCATGCTGGCCAACCGCTGGGGTGCTGACGTTCTGCCGGAAGAGGCTGCTTATGCGTGTTATGACAGCGTTCTCGGCAACTGTTCCAATCCCTGCTTTGCAGCCGCTTTTTTGGGCTGCTACGGGCTGGAAAGCTACGTGATGTACTTGGACTGCGCCGGACTGAAAAAGGAAATCAAAAACGGCTGTCTGTGCGCGGCCTGGATGAACTTTTCTCCACAAGAGGGTGGTTCCCGCGCCGTGGTGGTGCGCGGATTTGAGACCGACCAGGACGGAGCAGAATATGTTTTCGTGAACGATCCGGGCTGTGCGGACGATGCTTCCACCGAACAGCGCTGGCCTTTGGAACGGCTGCGGCAATTTTGGGACCGAATGGTCCTTGTGGTACATGGAAGGCTGGACAACTGCGATGTGTGTGCGCCTGCCCGATATGCCGGAGAGTTGCGGCCCACACAAATCCCAGGAGAATACGCGCTTTTCATCCGCGGAGAACGCCACAGCATTCCCACGGATTTGTGCACGCGCAACGGCCGTTGTACCGCCACAGTGTGCTACACTGTGCGGGATGAACACGCCTATGCGACTACTGCACAAAAAAGATTCTACTATACGAACGTGACCTCTTCGGGCCACATTTGGCTGGATACAAGCCTCATGCCGGCAGGGACCCGCCTGACTGCCTATCTGATTACCGATCGCGGAAATATGGTGACCGCCGGACTGACTGTGGAAGCTCGGAATGATTTATAAAAAACAGGGAACCCTCCTTATTAAAGGAGGGTTTCTTTTGAATGTATTCATCAATGACGCCTGCATCGGATGCGGTCTTTGTGCGGACACCTGTCCCGAGGTTTTCCAAATGATCGAATACCGGGCACAACCAAAGGTTTCCACCGTACCTGCAAAGTGGGCGAACAATGTTCAGCAAGCTGCAGACACTTGCCCTGTGAGTGCCATCGAACTGTCTTAAACAAAAAAGCGGAGCTATACAGCTCCGCTTTTTTATTTATGCGAACTGAGCCATCACAATGGCCACAAACATCATCAGGCAACCAAGCATCTCTTTGGCCGAGAGTGCCTCGCCCAGCAGCAGCCAGCCAAACAATACGGCAAACACCGACTCCAAACACATGATGAGAGAAGCAACCGTGGGATCGGTGTCCTTTTGTGCCAACACCTGCAATGTATAGGCCACGCCGCAAGACAAAATGCCCGCGTACAAAATGGGCACGCCAGCACTGAGAATGGCAGGAACAGACGGGGTTTCGAACAGGAACATACACACCACAGACAATGTGCCTGCTACCAAGAACTGCAAACAGGACATACGTACGCCGTCCACTTTTTGAGAAAAGTGGTCGATGATCAAAATATGTGCGGTAAAACCAAATGCTCCCAATAAAACCAGCACATCGCCCTTGGACAAGGAGAAACTGCCGTCCATGCACAAAAGGTACATACCAATGGCGGCCAACACCACACTGCCCCACAATAACTTGCCCGGTCTTTTTCCTACGAACAACCGGCAAAGCGGGACAAAAATGACGTACAGCGCTGTGATAAATCCGGCCTTTCCCGCAGTCGTATACTGCAGACCAAACTGCTGCAATGTAGATCCGGCAAACAGGGCCAAGCCGCAAAGCGTTCCGCCCAGCCAAAGGTCTTTTCCCGCATTGCGCCAACCCAGACGCACATGACGCATTTTATCAAACAAGACAATGCACGGAATCAGCACAATGCCGCCTAAGAGCAACCGAATCCCGTTGAATGTAAAAGGTCCATTCTGCTCCACGCCCGCGCTCTGCGCCACAAAAGCTGCGCCCCAGATCAAAGCTGTGAGCAAAAGCAGCAGATTTCCCTTCCATTTTTTTCGCTCCAAATCAAAACACTCCCCTCTGTTTACCGCACGCGATGCAGCAACTTTTCTTATTATAACAGATACAAAGCCCGCAGTGTACCTTTTTCTTTGCACTGAATAAAAAAAGATGCTATACTGATAATATTTCAACCAGGAGGCGATGTTATGGAAAATAAGCCATCCTTTTTTCTGCGCCCCGGTCAGCCTCGGGATCTTCCGGAACTAGCCCGTCTGTTTCGGGACACCATCCGAACGGTCAACCGGAACGACTACTCTGCGCAACAGGTAGATGCTTGGTCCGGACGCTGGAAAACCATTTTATCCCGCACGGATTTCTTTGGCCCGCTGTTTACGTTGGTGGCTGTTTCACAAGGGCATATTGTGGGATACGGCAACATCACTTCTGATGGATATTTGGATCATTTATACGTTCACAGCCGCATGCAGGGTTGCGGTGTAGCCACGGCGCTGTGCGAAGATTTGGAACGCCATGCCAAGTCCTGCGGGGCACAGGAGTTGACCGTTCAGGCGTCTGTGACTGCCCGGCCTTTTTTCGAACATCGCGGCTACCGATTGATCGAAGAGCGCACTTCCGAACTGGATGGTGAAAAGCTGACCTGTTTTTGGATGCAAAAATAACAAAAAGACCCTTCCCAAGAAGTGGTGTTCATAAGACAGTTAACAGACACAGCAGTTTGCACTGCTGTGTCTGTTCTTGCGTTTTATCCTGCTCTGCGATAGTATGGGACAAAACAAACCTACATAGGGAGATACACGATATGACAGAAATTAGATATGTCCAAGCGGAAGATAAAGAATTTTGGTATGGTCTTGATAAGCATTTGCCAGAACAAGAATTTGATAATAAAATTAGGAATCAGCAGGGATATATTCTATTCGAAAACAAAAAACCAATTGGGTTATTGAGATACAATCTTTTTTGGGATAACACGCCATTTTGCACAATGCTTGTGATTGATTTGGGTTATCGGGGAAAAGGATACGGAAAAAAGCTCATGGAGCATTGGGAAACAGACATGAAATCTCGAGGATATGGTATGCTGCTAACATCTACGCAAGTTGACGAAGAAGCACAACATTTCTACAGAAAATTGGGATATAAAGATTGTGGCGGATTCGTAATCAATATTCCAAAGTATGAACAGCCAATGGAACTGTTTTTGATAAAAAGTATTTAGATAAATTGAAGTTTGTCGAATCGCGAAGGGCGCACTTCTATACGAGTATTCCTTGTATGTGCGTCCCGCGGAGCAAAACAGCCCGGACACCTAAATGTCCGGGCTGTTTTGCGTCACTGCGTTTCGAACAAAGAGCGGTCCCCCTTGCGCCACTACATCGACTATCCCTACATAACAAAAGGCATGACCATTTTCGTCATGCCTTTTGCCTATTCAACTGTCTTATGGACACCGCCCGAATTGGGAAGTATCTTTTCTTTTGGAGGAAGCCAGGCCTAATCAGCGGCCCACCTCGGACAGACGGAGTCCCTCGTTGTGTTCCAAGGCCCAGTCAATATTCCACGGGCTTGTGAACAACAAAAGGCGACGCCCCTTGAAGTCCTCTACCCGCTTTGTATCACTTGTCAAATTCAAAGTCTTGGGGTCCAAATCCTCGTTCTCGATCCAGCGGATATAACTGTAAGAAAGATCGTTGCGGCGAATGTCCACATTGTACTCGTTTTTGAGACGATACTCCAGCACTTCAAACTGAAGCACACCTACCACTCCGACAATGACCTCTTCCATGCCGCCGCCCAGCTCTTTAAAAATCTGAATGGCACCCTCTTGGGCAATTTGCTCCATACCTTTCACGAACTGTTTACGCTTCATTGTATCCACTTGCGAAATACGCGCAAAATGTTCCGGTGCAAAAGTGGGAATGCCCGCATAGGCAAAGGGGACTTTGGCCGTGGTGATCGTGTCGCCAATGGAGAAAATACCCGGGTCAAAAATACCGATGATATCTCCTGCAAACGCCTCGTCCACGATCTCTCGCTCTGAGGCCATCAATTGCGTGGACTGGCTGAGTTTGATTTTTTTGTCTCCCTGTACATGGTACACGTCCATACCGCGTTCAAAGCGGCCGGAGCAAATGCGCATAAAGGCAATACGATCTCGGTGCGCCTTGTTCATATTGGCCTGAATTTTGAAAACGAAGGCCGAAAAATCATTTGAAAACGGGTCAATCTCACCGCGGTCAGACACACGGGGCAAAGGCGGCATGCTCAGACGCAAAAAATCCGCCAAAAACGGCTCTACGCCAAAGTTGGTTAGTGCCGAACCAAAGAACACTGGTGTGAGTTTTCCATGGTCCACCTTGTCCTTATCAAATTCGTAAGCCGCGCCGTCCAAAAGCTCAATGTCATCCTTCAGGGTATCGTGCAGAGGTTTGGTCAGCAAATCATCCAGGTTTGCATCTCCCAAATGCGCTTCGATTTTCTGAGCCTGCTGTGTGCCCACTTTTCCCACATTCTGAAACGCAAGAATCTCCTTTGCATTCCGATCGTACACGCCCTTGAACTCCTTGCCAGAGCCGATGGGCCAGTTCATGGGATAGGTTTCAATTCCCAATACTTGCTCGATCTCTTCCAACAAATCAAAGGGATTGCGTGCCTCCCGGTCCATTTTATTAATGAACGTAAAAATGGGAATGCCGCGCATCGTGCATACTTTAAACAACTTTTTGGTCTGGGCCTCAACGCCCTTGGCGGCATCGATCACCATGACCGCCGAATCCGCCGCCATCAGCGTGCGGTAGGTATCCTCGGAAAAGTCCTGGTGGCCAGGAGTATCCAGAATGTTGATGCAATAGCCGTTGTATTCAAATTGAAGCACGGAAGAAGTGACCGAGATTCCGCGCTGTTTTTCAATCTCCATCCAATCGGACACAGCGGCGCGGGCACCTTTTTTGCCTTTGACAATACCCGCTTGCTGAATAGCACCACCGTACAAAAGCAACTTTTCTGTCAGCGTGGTTTTACCCGCGTCCGGGTGTGAGATAATGGCAAATGTGCGCCGTTTCTCAATCTGATCCACAAAATCTTTCACAGTACTCCTCCTACCGGCCCGAATCTATCTACGGCTGTTTTTCAGCCGTCTGTTATTGTATGCCTTTTTTAGCTCCAATGCAAGAGCGGCATGACCTCAAAAACTCCTGTATCATTGGATACAGGAGTTCTTTCATTATATTACATAGAGTCCTTTGCCGTCAAATCTTTTTCATTTGACATATAAAAAAGAGCCACGGCCTTAAACCGTGGCTCTTTTACTTGTGTGCAATTAACCTTCGCTGGTTTGCGTCTGAGTCTGCGGCTGAGATTCCTGCAATGTCAAGCTGACTTCTACCATCTGCTTGCCGCGCACGACCTGCACCTCAATGGTGTCGCCCACTGCGTGGTCGTCCAGAATGCTGGTGACGTCGCTTGTTGTGCTGATGGCATTGCCGTCGATGCTAACCAGCAGATCGCCTACTTCCAGACCGGCTTCATCCGCTGCGCCGCCCTCGTTCACCTGTGCGATATACACGCCCATCTGGGATACGCCGTACTGCATTGCGGTCTGAAGATCGCTGATGGAGATGACCGACACGCCCATAGCCGGACGGCCTGTGACGTAACCGGTTGTCATCAGGGACTCTGCCACTTCCATGGCGGTGTTGATAGGAATTGCAAAACCAAGACCTTCTACGTCGCTGCCGTCCGATTTTGCATTTACGATGCCGATCAGTTCGCCGCGCTCATTGAACAGGCCGCCGCCGGAGTTTCCGGGGTTCACAGCCGCGTTGGTCTGCAGAAGGCTCATGGTCTGATTGTTCACGGTGATATCACGGTTCAGCGCGGAGATGATGCCATCGGTGACCGTACCGCCCAAAGTGCCCAGAGGATTGCCAACTGCCAGAGCGAACTCGCCGACTTTCAAGGTATCGGAGTCACCGATCACCGCCGGGGTCAGACCCGTCGCCTCGATTTTCAAAACAGCGATATCTGTTTTGCTGTCCGTACCTACGAGAGTAGCGTCGTATTCCGTCTTGTCGGACAGACGAACCTTGATGGAGCTTGCGCCCTCGATCACGTGATTATTGGTAATAATGTAGCCATCCTCGGAAATAATCACGCCGCTGCCTGCACCGCTGGTGACGTACTGGCCAAAGAAGTTGCTGTAAGAAACTGTCTCCGTGGTAACCTCCACGACGCTTGGACCAACCTTTTCGGCGATTTGTTCCACACTCATGCTGGCCGAGTCGGTAGGTGTACCGCTGGTGGTACCGTCCGAGCTATCACTGGAGTTATCCGGTGCAGCCTGATAAATTACTGTGCGGCCACCGTTGTTGGCCACCACACTTCCCACATAGCCACCGCCAAATCCGATTGCACCACACAGCACCAACGCAAGCACGGCACACGCAATACGTTTTCCACGTCCGTTGCCAGGTTTCTTGGGGGGCTGCATGCCCATGGGAGAGTAAGGTGGCTGGCCACCCGCCATCGGATCCGGCTGAGCGCCGTTGTTAAAGTCGTACTGGTTGTTGTTCATGGGTTCGCCGGATTGGGGAGTTCCCGTGCAATTATTTTGATTAAGATTCGAATAATCGAATTCCCAATTGTTATTCATGATTACATCCTCCTTTTCTGATGTTGACCTTATTGTACCTGCGGGGTATGAAAAAAGTATGCCAGGCTTGTGAAAGAACGGTGAAACTGCAGGGTTAAAAAACGGACTTGTATCCAAGGTGTCACGCATGTATCTTTAAGAAATTTTCTGTGTTTCTTTCGAAATTCTTTCGTTTTTCATATCGGTGTTCTTATGGTTTCCTTTTTAAAATAAAAGCATCAAATGGAAACGAGGTGTGCGTTGATGACGGTGCGCGAATACGAGGCCATGGTACTTCAATATGAAAAACTGGTATATACAGTTTGCTATCAGTTTGTGCAAAACAGTCATACTGCTGAGGACTTGGCGCAAGAGACCTTTCTTTCAGCCTGGACACACCGGGACGACTGCCGTCCCGACGCCCAAAAGGCCTGGCTATGCCGCATTGCCGCCAACAAGGCCAAGGACTATCTGAAAAGTGCCTATCACCGGCACGCTCAGGCCACAGACGATGAAATGCTCTGTCAATTCTTTGACACGAATCCGTCTCCGGCTCATACCGCAGAAATACGGGAAATGGCAAACAGTGCACTGGAAAATATTTGCGAGATGGATGACATTTACCGGGATGTATGTCTGTTCTACTTTGTGAATGGCTGTTCTGTTTCTGAGATCGCGCACAGGCTAAACCGGCCGCTGCGCACAGTTCACACACAGATTTACCGTGCCCGCACCCGGCTGCGCCAGCAACTGGCAACCGCTTAAACAATATGGTATACTGGGACGGGCGACCGGGACCTTTCCCGGAAAACAATGCACCGGGAGGTTGTTTATGGACGCGCATATTCTTGTTGTGGAGGACGACGCCGAAATCCGCAACGCCATTGGCATCTATTTGGAAAATCAGGGTTACACCGTTCACAAAGCGGAAAATGGAGCCGATGGCCTGGCCCTTTTAAAACACCAGGAAATTCATCTTGCGATCGTGGACATCATGATGCCCGTGATGGACGGCATTACCATGGTAATGAAGCTGCGAGAAGAATACGAATTCCCTGTGATTTTCCTTTCGGCCAAATCCGAGGACATCGACAAAATCACCGGCCTGAACATCGGTGCAGATGATTATGTGACAAAACCTTTTGTTCCGCTGGAGCTACTGGCGCGCGTTCACTCGCAGCTTCGCCGATACGAACGATTTTTAAAACTGGCCGGGCAAACCATTCAACCGCCCGAGCGCTGTTATATGATTGGCGGACTGGAATTAAACGAAGATACCGCCGCTGTCACCGTAGACGGCACACCCGTGAAAATGACACCGCTGGAATTTAAAATTCTGGCGCTGTTAATGAAATATCCCGGACGTGTTTTTTCCGCCGAAGAAATTTACGAGCGGGTGTGGAACGAACGGGCAGTAAACACGGACACCATCATGGTACATGTGCGCAACATTCGCGAAAAAATTGAGATCGATCCGCGAAATCCCAAATATTTGAAGGTGGTGTGGGGCATTGGATACAAAATTGAAAAACTTTAATCTGGCGCGTTTTCTTCTGACTGCCGTATATCCTTTGGTGGCAGTGTTTGTATTTGCCCAGATGTTCCCCTACTTCGAAAGTTCCATGAATCAGGGCATCGCCGAAGGTCATTTTGAAATAAGCGCGCTGTTTTACTTCGGTGGTTTTTCATCCCTGTACGCACTGATGCTGATCGGCAGCTCGGCGGTGGGCGCCGTACTTGCCATTCCCCGTCCACTTGGAATCGGACGCGGTCTGTGGTGCCGCCTGCCTTTGGAAGTGTATCTGGCACTGATATTGCTCATCACCCAAACCCCTTGGACCGTGGCCCGGATTTTGGTCGGCATTTTTAACGGCAGCTACGCCGAGGACATGCAGCACATTTTCTCCTCTTCGGAACCCATGGAGGGGCCTGTGAATCTTTTGCTTGCCTCTCTTTTGTATTTGTTGTTTCTGTGCATGTTCCAGGTGGGCGCCGTATGGATGGCCGCCTTGCGGGATGGCGTATGGAAATATCTGCGCACCCACAGTCTGACTGTGCGCCTGCTTATCTGGATTTTCAAAAAATGCGGCGTATGTCTGAGTGCCGTAACCGTAGCGTTGCGCCGGGCCATACACGGCTTGGGCCAGGTGGACCTGAGCGCACCCGTGGAAAAAACTCTGCTCAAGTGGCTGTTTGCCAATTTTTTACTGGTGACGTTGTGCTGCTGTCTGTGGTTTTGGGGATTGATCGGATGCATCATTTATTCGGTGATCCTGTTCTTTCTTCTCCGCAAGTATATGCAAAAAATCCAGCGGCAATACAACGAGTTGCTGGTTGCCACACAGCGCATGGCCCAGGGCGATCTACATACGCCGGTGGAAGGCGATGCGGGCATTTTCTATCCTTTGCAGGACAGCCTCAACGACGTGCGCACCGGATTTGAAAAGGCGGTCGAAGAAGAAGTGCGCAGCCGCAACATGAAAACCGAATTGATCACCAATGTCTCCCATGATTTAAAAACACCTTTGACCGCCATCATCACCTATGTGGACCTTTTGAAAGACCCCTCTTTGAGCGAGGAAAAACGCACGGAATACGTAGCAACGCTCGACAAAAAGAGCCAGCGTCTAAAGCGGTTGATTGAAGATTTATTTGAAGTAAGTAAGGCTACCAGCGGAAATGTTGTTCTTCATCCCCAACCCATGGACTTGACCGCTCTTTTAAAACAGGTACAGTATGAGATGGAAGATCAACTGGATGCTTCGGCCATTGATTTCCGCTGGCATCTGCCCACGGAAAAGGTACCTGTGATATTGGATGGCCAACGCACCTGCCGCATCTTTGAAAACCTTTTGGGCAATATTTTAAAATATGCCATGTCCGGAACCCGTGCCTACATTCAACTGGAAGAGGACGATGGGCAGGCAGTGGTAACGATGAAAAACATTTCTGCCACCGAACTGACATTTGATCCTTCCCACATCACCGAGCGCTTTGTGCGTGGGGACGCCTCTCGTAACACGGAGGGCAGCGGGCTTGGATTGGCCATTGCCCAAAGTTTTACCGAATTGCAGGGCGGACGATTTGCAATCGAAACAGACGGCGATCTGTTCAAAGCCATTGTCTCTTTTCCGTTGAAATCGATCGCTCCTCAAAACGAGCCGGAACCTTCCCCTCAATAACTTAAAATGCCGGTCAAACCTTGCGGTTTGACCGGCATTTTTGAAATTTCGAACATTATTCCCGACCGCTCAGGTGATGTTCCACCCGGCGGACCAGCATATCCAGCGCCACTGCATTCCGGCCACCTTCCGGCACGATAATGTCGGCATAGCGCTTGGAAGGCTCCACAAACTGCTCATGCATGGGTTTTACAGTAGTCAAGTACTGGGTGACCACACTTTCCAGGCTGCGGCCCCGCTGCTTTACATCCCGCACTACCCGGCGAAGAATGCGCACGTCTGCGTCCGTATCCACATAGATTTTCACATCCATCTGACTGCGCAGCCGCTCGTCGGCCAAAATCAAAATGCCTTCTACCAGGATGACACCGGTGGGCACAATGAGCATGGTCTCACTGGAACGGTCGTGCTGTTTAAAATCATAAACCGGAGCAGCAATGGTCTCACCACGGCGCAGCGCAGCCAAATGCTCCACCAGCAATTCGGTGTCAAAAGCGGACGGATGGTCGTAATTTAAGCGTTGCCGCTCGTCCAAAGGCATGTCCGGATGACTCTTATAATAATTGTCGTAACTGAGCACAGTCACCTGGTCGCCCAGCCGCTCTTTCAGGCGTTTTGTCAGCGTGGTCTTTCCGCTGCCGGTTCCGCCCGCGATGCCAATGACAAAGCATTCCATTCCAATCCCTCCTGTCCGTTAATAGGCGATTTTGAACACTGCTTTCTTCACATGATCAAATCCTTGGGCTCGAATGCCCGGTTTATGGGGTTCTTCCACCATGAAAACGGCAAACCGATCCGTGCCCAGCACCAGCGCGGCGCTGGTGTCGGAATGGTAAAGAGCCGTATCCTTTTCCTCGTCGTAAGGCTGTTTTTCCGTCAGTTCTCCCAGGGCCACCTCACACAGTTCTGCCCCTTCCAAGTCCACCTGCAAATCCATGTAGCGGGTGTGGGTCTCAAAAGGAATCTCCTCGCTGGGTTTGGGGTCCAGTTCAAACACGTTTACATACACATTGTCCCCGTCAATGTCGGTGCGTCCCAGGGCGAGTTCGGCCAGATCATGGGTCTCGATGTATTCGATGGCCGTGTCCAGGTGTTCAAACAGGCCCGTGTACTGATTTAAGTTTTCCAGTCGGTCAAAAATCATATGGCAAAGACCTCTCTTTCTGTTTTGAGTATAGCAGATTTTTCCCTTTGCCACAACCAAAAAGCGGCCCTCTTGCAAGAGGGCCGCTTGTATCATTCTTATTTTACTTCCGGCAGGCTGGCCGCGGCGGCAGACTGACCCACTCGACGGGTCTTTTCATCCGGTGCCTCGGGACGGAACGCCACGTCGGGATATTCTTCATTCATCACACGGCTGGCCACATCCAGAATGATGTCGCCGCCCTTTCCGGACATGACGCGGCCCATCATCTGCACGTGACGAATGTCATAGAACATGGCATACAGCGCCAGCGTATGACCCAGATACACGCCGATGGACTCATACACCTTCACAGCGCGGGGGTCGTTCTCAGCCATCAAAGCCTGTACCTCTTTCAGCTTTTCGGCCGGGCTTTCCCCTTTCAATTCAATGCCTGCACGGGGCGCCAGCTTGATGACGCTGTCCTGGCTGAAGTACTTCACGCCGCAGCCGATGTCGCCGCTCCACTCATCTTCCATGGCGTCGGGCTGACCGTCCACGGGAGCGAAGGCCAGCTCGTTCAGCCAGCCGCAGATGTTGCCATCGCCGTCCACATAGCCCACGGCTTCGCTTGTGCCCATGGCAATGCCCATGATGCCGTTCTCTCCAAGGCCCATGGCGCCCGCCAGCGCAGACACGTCGCCATCGTTGGCCACGACAACGGGAATTTCGTATCCCAGCGTATTGGACAGCTCTTTGGCGGCACGCGTATAAATATTCTTGACCTTCTTATCAAAGTCCTCTTTGCCTACTTTCAAGAACAGGCTGGCCACCATGCATTTGTTGTCGATGTACACGCCTGCGGAAGAAATGCCGATTCCGTCCACATGGCCGCCCTTTTCCAGAATTTTGGCCGCAGCGGTATGGAAGGCCGCCAGAATGCCCTGGTAGTGATAGTCGGGATTGGAGATGGTTTTGGGGAACCAGACCACTTCTTCGCTGTAGATGGGCTCGCCGTCGATGACAGCGGACACCTTGCGGTCCGAGCCGCCGGCGTCAAAGCCGATGCGTCCGCCGTTGGTGTGACGGCCGATGCTCTCAGACCGGTGCACGGCCGTGGGTTTTTGGTCGTAGGGAAGGCTTTCCACCACAAAGTCGGTCTCGTACACCTGCTCCATAAAACCCTTGTCAAAGGCGCGGGAACCATTTTCGCTGTACGCGCGACGAATGGTCTGAGCCACTTCATCGTCGCCGCAAATGCTCACTTTGAAACCGCCCCAACTCCATAGAAGGAACTTGACTAGACGATCCACATAATAATCATCCGCTTTTTTCATCTCCGGAGTGCCGTAAATGCGCGTCTCGTACACACCTACCTGACCACCGGAACGCTCCACAGCGATGCACAACGGTTTTTGTGCGTTTTTGGAATATTCTTTAAAAAACAAGCCCAGAGGAACAAACCCCTGGTCCAATTCCGGCAGATTCTTGACCGGAATGTCCACGTTGAGAAATTTCATATTCCTTCTCCTTTTCTGTTGTGGGGTATTTGCCGGCTATGTGCACCGGACTTTGTAGATTCATTCTAACACAGGAACGCAGGGAAATCTTGCACGATTTGTATGACATTTTTGCATTTTCTGCCATGAAAAAAGCGCCGCCTAAAAAACAGGCGGCGCCAAAGCAACAAACATCGTTTTCAACGGTATCTTGAACCAAGGATGTTTTCGCATTTCTATGCGTTTTTTCGGTTTTTCTGGCTTTTGATGACCTTCATGCGTGTGAATTCTTCGCGCTCGTGTTCCTCCAACGTGCTGGAAATAAACCGAATGTTATTTTCCAGCTTGGGAATGACCACGTTTTCCAACATATTGGCCCGGCGCTGCGTCTTTTTGATGGCCGTAGCCAACCGGTACACGCTGTTTTCAATGCCTGCCAATTTGGCGCACAGGTGTTTGACCCTGTCAAAGCACATGTAGGCATAGTCCAGTTGCGAATTGGTATCTGAAAAACCGTAATAAGGGAAAATCGGCGGACTGTCCAAATGACCCGTGGGCAAATCTACCCCCATAATGCTGTGACTGGTAACCGAAAACCCTTTTTCTTCGGGCACCGCATTCTCCAGCGAGCGGTCGATGCCCAGAGTGATGTTGGCGCTCTGCAATGCCGTGTAAGAGCGGATGAATGTATCGCCGATTTCCTTTTGCATATCGGCGGCCTCGTCAATCAGTTTCATCATCTCTCGCATAAGGACGTTGCGCTTGCGGTCCAGCAGGTCAAAGCCCAGTTTGGCCAGAGACAGGTTCTTTTTGCAGGCGATCAGATTGCCTTTGGTGGGAAATATCTGTTCGGCCATGGTACAACACCTCCCGGATAGTCAAAATAGAAATCAATGCTTGCCGTAGTGTTTTTCCAGCACTTTTTCGTCGATGCGCTCCAGTTCTTCCCGCGGCAGAATGGACAAAAGCCGCCAGCCCAGATCCAGGCTCTGATCGATGGTGCGGTCCTCATTGGGACCCTGACCCAGAAACTCACGTTCAAAATGGTCGCCAAAGTCCAGGTACAGTTTGTCCGTACGGGACAACTCCTCCTCGCCGATGACGCTGGCAAGGCCACGTGCGTCGGACACTTTGGCATAACTGGCGAACAACTGATTGGACACATCGGCATGGTCTTCTCTTGTAAAGCCCGCTCCGATGCCATCCTTCATCAAACGGGACAGACTGGGCAAAACACTGATGGGCGGATAGATGCCCTGCTGGTCCAGATAGCGGTCCAGCACGATCTGCCCCTCGGTGATGTAGCCGGTCAAGTCCGGAATGGGGTGGGTAATGTCGTCGTTGGGCATGGTGAGAATGGGAATCTGCGTCACACTGCC
Organism: uncultured Ruthenibacterium sp.; assembly: GCF_963558415.1. Lineage (NCBI taxonomy): Bacteria > Bacillati > Bacillota > Clostridia > Eubacteriales > Oscillospiraceae > Ruthenibacterium > uncultured Ruthenibacterium sp. Next base: position 31,019 of record NZ_CAUWGY010000009.1, read on the forward strand.
CTGGCGCCCCACAATGACACCGGCCCGCTCATACAAGCTGGCAAAGTCGGAATACAAATAACCCGGATAGCCTTTTCGGCCCGGAATCTCCCCTTTGGAAGAAGAAAGCTCGCGCAGCGCCTCCGCATAGCTGGTCATGTCCGTCATGACCACCAATACGTGCATGTTCTGCTCAAATGCCAGATACTCTGCCGCGGTCAAAGCGCAGCGGGGCGTGAGAATACGCTCAATGATGGGGTCCGAGGACAGGTTTAAAAACATGGTCACGCGGCTGAGCGCGCCGGACTCTTCAAAGCTGCGGCGGAAGTACTCGGCCACGTCCTTGGTGACGCCCATGGCGCAGAACACAATGCCGAAGTTTTCGCTTGTCTCGCCGCTGAGCTTGGCCTGGCGCACGATCTGAGCGGCCAGTTTGTTGTGGCTCATACCGGAACCGGAGAAAATGGGCAATTTCTGACCGCGAATCAGAGTGATAAGCGTATCGATGGAAGAAATGCCCGTGCGAATGTAGTTGCGGGGATAGGAACGGGACACCGGATTGATGGCGCTTCCGTTGATATCATCAAATCGGTTTGCGAACACCGGACCAAGACCGTCAATGGGTTCTCCCGCGCCGTTGAAAATACGGCCCACGATCTCCGGCGCCAGCGCCAGGCGCATGGGCTCGCCGGTAAACCGGGCGGAAGTTCCGTTCAGCGTCAGGCCATTGGTACCGGCGAACACCTGCACCACGGCCCGCTGACCTTCCAGGGCAATTACACGGCCTGTGCGAACACCGTCTTTTGTTTTGATCTGAACCATTTCCTCGTAACTGGCGTTTTCCACGCCGTCGATGGCGACCAACGGGCCGTTGATATCACTCAGCCCCAAATATTCCATGGCCATGGCAGATCACTTCCCTTCCGCTTTCGCCGCGTTCAGCGGCTTTTGTTTTTCCAAGAGTTCGGCGCAAATAGCGTCCAGCTCCTGATTGTACTGTCCAAACATCTCGGGCTTATCGTTGGGAATCTCGTACTTCACTTTGATAAGCTTATCGAACAGACCTGCATCGCTCATACTGCTGACGGGAACTCCTGCATTCACCAGCTCCACCGCACGGTCGTACAAGTGCAGAATGGCCTCCATCATCCACATCTGTTTGGACAAAGGCACATAGGTGTCGTTCTTGTGAAAGGCGTTCTGCTGCAAAAAGCCCACACGAATCACCCGGGCCACTTCCAGCGTGACTTTCTGGGAGTCGGGCAGCACGTCGGAACCGATCAGCTTGACGATTTCCATCAGCTTATTTTCCTCGCTGAGCAGGCCCAGCATACGTCCACGCATTTTGCAGAACTCTTCGCCTACATTTGCAATGTAATAGGGGTCCAAATCCTCGTAGTATTCGCTGTAACTGATGGTCCAGTTGATGGCCGGATAGTGCCGCGCATAGGCCAGACTCTTATCCAAAGCCAAAAAGCAGCGCACAAAGCGCTTGGTGTTCTGAGTGACCGGTTCCGAAAAGTCGGAACCTTGGGGCGACACCGCGCCGATGACGGACACGCTGCCGCTGGTGCCGTTCAGATTCTCAACGCAGCCAGCGCGCTCATAAAACGCGGCCAGGCGGCTGGGCAGATACGCGGGGAAGCCCTCTTCCGCAGGCATCTCCTCCAAACGGCCAGAAATCTCGCGCAGGGCCTCGGCCCAGCGGGAAGTGGAATCGGCCATCATGGCCACGTCGTATCCCATGTCCCGGTAGTACTCGGCCAGGGTGATGCCTGTGTAAATGGACGCCTCACGGGCGGCCACCGGCATGTTGGATGTATTGGCAATGAGCACAGTGCGCTGGGTCATGGGTTTGCCACTCTTGGGGTCTTCCAATTCCCGGAACTCGTTCAAAACCTGGGTCATCTCGTTGCCGCGCTCGCCGCATCCCACATAGATGATGATGTCCGCATCGCACCACTTGGCAAGCTGGTGCTGGGTCATGGTTTTTCCGGTTCCAAATCCGCCCGGAATGGCGGCCGTGCCGCCCTTGGCGATGGGGAACAGCGTATCGATGACGCGCTGGCCCGTAATCAGCGGCCGGCTGATGGCCTCGCGGTCCTTCACGGGCCGAGGCACACGGATGGGCCATTTCTGCGCAAGGCACAGCGTTTTCTCCTCGCCGTCGGCGGTGCGCACTTTGCAAATTGGTTCTGTGACCGTATAGGCACCGTCCTCAGCCACCCAAGTGACCACACCGGATACATCCGGCGGGACCATACTTTTGTGAGTGATGATGCTGGTCTCGGGACAGGTGGCGATCACATCGCCGCCCTGTACATTGGCCCCGGGTTTGACGGTGACCGTCACGTCCCACTTGCGCGTTTCATCCAGGCTGCTCACATGCACGCCCGTGGCAATGAAAGCGCCGTTCTTCTGGGCAATCTCGCCCAGAGGGCGCTCGATGCCATCAAAAATATTTTCCATAATGCCCGGCCCCAGTGTGGCGGAAAGCGGCGCGCCGGTGCCTCTGACCGGCTCGCCCACTGCCAGGCCGGTGGTGTTTTCATACACCTGAATGGTGGTCCGGTCATCGCTGACATGGATGACTTCGCCGATCAGGCCCGCGTTGCCCACGTAGACCATTTCCATCATGCCGAAGCTGTCCGTGTCACGCACGGTGATGACCGGTCCGTTGATTGAATAGACCGTATCTTTCATAGGCTGCTCCTAACTGTCTGTACTGTAATTGGGCGCCTCACTCGACGCGCAGGCCGCACCGGCCCAAAAACTTTGTACGCTGGGTGCGGATGGCGTCGTCCAATGTCTCATCAAACAGCAAACGCCCTTTGCGCACTTTTACACCACCAAACCGGATGTTCCGGTCCTGCTGAATACAGCAGCCCGGAATCGCCTTTTCCAGCGCAGGCCGCAAACGGTCCTCATCCCCGGCACGCACTCCAATCACGCAGTTCTCGGGGTCTGCGTTCACATGAGCACGTACAATGTTTACGACCCACTCTACATAGGCCGGTGTCTCCACATAGGCCGCCAGATTTTCCTCCACCTCGGCAAACAGCGAATTCACCAACTGACCGCGATAGCCCAGCAGCTTTTTACGGTTTTCCTGGCGTGCAGCCGCCAATTCACGCTCCAGCTTTGCCCGAGCTTCCGCCCGATAGCTTTCCAGCGGGTCCGTGCGTTGAACGCCCACAATCGTGGCATACTTTTCGTCCGCCTGCACCTTTGCCTCGGCCAGAATGTTCTCGGCCTGCTGGCGCGCAGCGTCCAGGACAGAATCGGAAAACTGGGCAAAAGACTGCCCGTTTTCCGAGATTTTCCGTGCAGTGTTCTGCATCTCCACGTTCTTTCTGCTCATTCCCGTCACCTCAAATCTTCACACCCACCGCCTCGGAGATGTAGCGACGAATGCTGTCTCCGGGGTTGGTGTCACTGTGCCGGTCCGGCATCTCCACGATCAGTGGCCGTTTGCGATTCAATTTGTATGCAAACACTACATCCGCGCACTTGGCCACCAGCTTGTCCGTAATTAACACCAGCCCGATTTCAGGATCGGCGCAGGCCTTTTCCAGCGCCGCATTCATCTCTTCTGGCTCATGCACCACAACGCCACGCACACCCACCAGGCGCATGCCTGCCAGAGTGTCTACGTTGTCGCTGATGAGAAAGTATTTCATGAACTTACACCTTCGTCCAGATCAAGATGGCAACGAGCATGCCGTACAGGGCAATGCCTTCGCCCAAAGCTACGAAAATCAGCGCTTTACCGAAGCTCTTGGGGTCTTCCGTCAAAGCACCGATGGCGGCAGGAGCACCTGCGCCTACGGCAATGCCGGAACCAATGGCCGCGATGCCCATTGCCAGCGCAGCAGCCAGAAGGCCCAAGCCTTGATTGATGTCGGGTGCAGCGGCAACGGCAGTAGTATCCTCAGCAAATGCAATGCTGGACAACGCACAGGCCAGTACGAACACGGCCAACAGGACCACAAAAGTACGGACAGCTTTTTTCATGTTTTGATTTTTCATAATGTGTCTCCATTCTGCCGCGCAAAGCGGCTTGTAATGATCTATGGAATCAAATCCGGCAGGGCCGGATGAGACGTCTCAGTTCTCGGCCTTGGTGCCGTCCAACCGGACACGCAACGGGTCGAAAGGACGACCGGTTGCGTCGAAAAAGCGGCTGAACATTTCGTAAAATTCCAAACGCAACACCTGAATACCCACAAACAATCCTTCCAGTGCCATGACAAACAGATTGCCCACCAGCACGATAAGCCAGTAAAGGATCGGATTGGTGGTCATGTCACTCAGCGTGAACACCATGGTCATCATACCGGCGTGAGCCAGAGCAAAACCGCCTACACGCAAAAAGCTCATGGTGTTGGACGCAAAGCTGAGAAGTGCATCAAACACTTCAAAAAAGCCATTCATAAAGATTTCGCCCACGGTCTCCTCCACCGGTTTTCCCTTGATGCGTGCACAGATAAACTCGGAGAAGTAAATGCACAAAAACGGCACCACAAGACACAGAACATAAAACGCCGGCGTGCACACAAAGGGCACACTGTATCCCAGTGCCAATTCGACCAACGTGGCCAGCAAGCTAAAGTAAAATACCAGCCCCGCCACTCCGTTGACTGAGAAAACAGCCTCGGGCCACAGGCCCCGGCGGATACAGGACAAAATGCCCGTGATCATGGCCGCCGCGATTAGGAAGATGCCCGCGATGACGCTGGACACCAAAAGCACAATGATGCTGTTGGGCTCCAACACGTCCATGGGTTTTTCCGCAAAGCCAAGCATCCGGTAAAATCCGTCCAGCGCATGCTCAAAGCCAAACACACTGCCGTATACAAACCCGAACAACGTGGAAAAAATGCTGCATCGGGACAACACTAAGCCGATCTGCATGTGCATTTTTTTGTACATGATAAAGTAACCGATCAGCCCCAGCAAAATGCCCTGACCCACATCGCCGAACATGATGCCGAACAACACCGCATAGGTGATGGCCACAAAGCCCGTGGGGTCCAAATCGCCGTATTCCGGCAGACCGTACATGTCCACAAACATCTCAAAGGGACGGAACAGCCAGTTGTTCTTCAATTTCACCGGCGGTTTGCGGTCCGGCGGAGTTTCGGCGTCTTCCAGTTCGCTGTCCCGGCACAGACGCACTCCAGGCAGAATGGCCAGTGCGTTCTTCACCCGCTCCACCTCATCACAGGGGACATAACCGCTGATATAATACGTGTGTTCCAGAACAATGACGTATTTGTACATATCATAAATCTGGGACTCATAGTTCAGCCATGCGGCGCACCGGCGCAAATACTCCAGCATTTTTTCATCTGCTAGCTGTGCATTGTTTTTCAGCTCTTTCTGCCGGGCGCGCAATTCGTTTTCCTCGGTGATGATCTGAGCAATGGCGTCCTGCGGCGTGCCGTGCACAAAGTCCGGCACCCAGACCCGTTCAAAATACAGCGAAGCGAAAATGTCGTCCACTTCATGGGCTTTGTCCTCGGGCACAAAGTACATGCCCCAGTAGTACTCGCCGTCAAAATCGTATTCGTGGAACGTAAAGGAATGTTCTTCATAATAAGGGAGCTTGATGAAGCTGTCCTTTGGCAAGCGTCCAAACCGCACCTTCAGATACTTGCAGCTAAAAATCTCATCAATGCTGGTCTTGAGTCCTGTCAAATGGTACAGTTGCGCCTTCGTCTGCTCGTAGGTAGTCAGCTTGGCATTGATCTCTGTCTCCTGACGATTGCGCTCAGCCACCTGTTCGGCCAGTTTTTCCACATCCCGGCGGACGTCTTTGTACTCGTACATCCGTCCATCGTAAGCCAGCAAATGATTGTCCTGTCCCAGGTCCTTGATGAGGCCCAGCGTCTGATTCAACAAGGGCGTATATTTGTTCTCCGCCTGCCCGGTGGCCGCGTTGATGCTCTCTGCGGCGTCATCCGGCTGGAAACATGCCGCCCGTGCCAGCACTTCCAGCGTTGCCTGCGGGTCGCGCTCGGGGCCGTAGATATTGACATGCTCCATTTTTACCATGCCCATCTTGTGACACCTCGTTTCTTTGATTGATTTCAATACTTGAGGAACGTATTGATCTGCGCGGCCGGCAGACCGTAGCGAACACCTTCGATGATATTGATGATGTTGCTGCGCTGGATATCCGCCAAACACAGCGTGGCGGCAAGCACCGTCTGCGGCGTGCAGGAAAAATGCAAAAGCCGCTCCGCCGAATGGTACAGCGCCCTATCCGCCTCGATATCCGAAGGCTTGTCCAACTCGTCCGTTCTTTCTCCGTACACTTTCCGCGCCCGGGAATCGTTGTACAAACGCAAAAACTCCTTCAAATCGCGGGCGCCTGCCAGTTCGTACAACTTTTTCTGGGGAAGAATGTACGTCACGTTTAACAAAAGTTCCCGCAATTTGGCCGGCGGAAGCTGTTCATTGTAAAAAGCCTTGGCCCGATACAAAAGATCCAAATTGTAAATCTCCGCCTGCTGCAAAAACAACCGCTTTGTGTCCGCTTTGATACGACCGGGCACGCTGCGTTCGATCTGACGCACCACTGTGACATAATAATAGTTCCAAAAAGCATGTTCGCACAAAAGATAATCGGGCAACTTGCCTTTGGGCGGCATGACCGCAGCCAGCACCTTGGCATAAGGCGTACCTGCCACAACAGGCACACACTCCTCAATGGTCTCTGCCTTTGCCAATTTCAACAAACTGAAACTGGTTTTGCTGGCCAGAAAGCCCGGCAACTGAACAATGTAATGATGGCGGAATCCCATGCTCAAAAGCCGAATCTTTGCCAAAAGTTCTGTGATCTCACAGCGCATGAGAAAATAGGTGCCAAAACTTCCTTTTTTATCAAACGTATAATGCATCAAGGATTCATATTTATAAAAAATATCCTTGCGCAGCGCTTCTTCGATTTGCGCACGGTGCAGGTTCATGGAAGAAAGCCCTTTGAGACTGTCCGCAAAGTAGGGATGACTTTGCAAAGCGGCCGTCACTTCCAGCACACTGCGCTTGCGTTCCAGTTCCGCATAGTCCTCTTTGGTCAGACGTCGGGCAGCAATCGCCTTCGCCTTGGGCACAACCGCCAACGCGGATTGATTTTCCAGCATGCCCGTTCACGCTCCTTTCCCGCGAATGGCTCTCAGGCTTGTCCGCCCAAAATACCCCGCTGGATCTCATCCAGCCAATGTTCGCGATTTTCCTCAAAGGTGGCATCCAGCGCATGTTTTGCATCCAGATAAGCCTTGTCCATCTCTTCCCGTTCTTTTTGGGTGTCCTGAGCAAGCTGAGCGTCCACCTCTCGCTTGCCCTGTTCCAGAACTGCCTGGCGCTTTTGCAATTCCGCATTGGCACGTTTCTCGGCACCGGCCAAAATCTGCTTTTTTTCTTCCTGTGCCTGATCAATCAACGCTCTGGCCTTGCGGTCGGTCTCCATGATCAAATCAACAAAAGCTTCCATTTTGCACCCCTCCATCCTATATTCCGGCCCGCGCGCAAAACTGCGTGCGGGCCGAAAAATGTCTTACAACTGACAAATTTATAACAAGCAATTGATAGACATAAGATACTCTTTTTTATTTAAAAAAGCAACCCCGGCACACAAAATTTTTGCCTGGCACAAATTCCCTACGATTCTCCTCTCGGACGATAAAGTTCGAGCCAACGTATATCCTGCCGCCAAAAAATTCGATCTGCCGCAAAACCGTCCTCCAACGCTCGTGAGACCGGATAAGTATCTCGAGCCGGCATTTCGCGCACTTCACATACAGGCGGTCTGCCGGCCGTTTTGCGCAAAAGATAATGCGGTCTCAACTGATAAAGCGGACGAACCAAATGTGCCTCAAAGCCGGCGGCCATATACCCGGGCAGAAGGCTTTCTCCCGTCTTGACCGGCACCACTGCCGTCCAGGCGCCGGTGTCTGGCTCGACTTGCGCACATCTTGCTTGAAGCACCTTGAGAAACGATTCCACGATTCCGCTATCCAGCGACGCCACCGCCATAAGATGCCAGCGAACGTCTGGATAAACTTTTCTCAATGCCTCGCTTTGAGGATTGTCCGACGATGCCGGGCAAAATGCACCGCACACCTTGAGAAGCCCCTGAGTGAATCCGCCCCACACTTCGCCTTGCTTGCAAATCGCATCCAGGCACGCTGCCGCGAAAGCACCGTCCCGCCCAAACCGGCTGTAAAGGAACAGCGCTGCTGGTATCTCATGCCGTTTCAAACGGCGCACCGAAAGGTTGTCTGTTTTTTCCATTTGCATTTTCAACACCTCGGTGCATTCTATGCCCTCACCTTTATGGGTTATTCGTTTCCTGCACTGGATTTTTCATTTGCTCCGATATATAATAAAAAAGAATACACAGCCGGAGGGCTTCGCTTTATGAGAATTTCCCGAATTGCACTGCGCAAACTTCTGATCGGCGCAATTTTGCTGGTGATTGCCGCAGCCATCACCATGTTTATCAAAGAGTCGCTGGACACCCAGGACCCGGAATCTGCTCTTCCCATTTTGAGTATTGAATACAACGGTACGCAAATCCCGCCTAGCCAGGAGGGCTTTTTATACCGTGCGGGCTATGAGTGGAACTTTTTCACCACAGTGGAACGCCGGGCTCCCCAACTGGCAGAAAACGATTTGCCGCTGGTGCCCTTGGATGTATCGTCTCAGGCAGAACTGAAACTTTTGTTCTCCAAAGAGCCATCTGGATTGAAAGTGCTGCGTGCGTCCGGAACAAGCTCCACAGAATTTTTGGAACTCACCGATGCATCGGACGGAACCTTCAACACCCCGGCCACACCCGGTACCTATGTTTATAAAATTTTGGCCGAATGGGGCAACCGCGGATATATTCAGTATTACTTTTCCCTTCAAGTGCGATGAAAAACAAAAAGAGCCTGTTTTTAACAGGCTCTTTTTTTATGTCTCGTGATCGAACCGATGCAGACTGTCTTGATAGGCTTTGCTGGTACGCAAACCGAAAAGCAGCAGGCTCATCACAAAGGCTGCGGCCAGCGTATCGCTGAGGAAATGCCGCCCCATCATCAATCGAGAGACGGCCATGCCTGCCACGTAACACCAGCACACCGCCCAGACCGCGGTTCTGCGTCGATTCCAAGCCGGCAGCACGTCGCACAAAAGCACCAGAGCAAAAATACCGCAGGCAGCCGCTGTATGGCCCGAAGGGAAACTGGACCCGCCGTTGCCAAAAGGTTCGAACCAGGAGGTAAAGGCGTCAAAATTTCCGGTCGCCAGCATCTCGTCAAACCGCGCGCGATTCCACACCAGTTTCAAAACATTGATGCACACATTGTCCAGAACCATATAGACGACAGCCCATCCCATGGCCGTACGAAGGCGGCCGCTCAGTTCCGGTCCACTGCGCGCCAATGTCCGGGCCAGCCATAAAGCCAGCGCCAACAGAACGATCCATACCGCTGCCGCGTGCAGCACTCCGTTGTCAATTCCCCGCTTTTGCAGATTGTTCACAGACACGGCAAACAGCGCTGCCGCGCCGACCAAACTCGCCAGACGCGCCATTACGCGCACCGCGCCTGTGCCGCTCAGCCACAGCCACACAAGAGCCGGCAGATACAAAGGATAATACCCAAAACACTCCATCCAGATGGCCGGATAAAAATTCGGCGCATAGATCGCATGATTCAGTGCAAGATCCCAGGCTGCGCCGCCCGCCATTCCCAACGCGAACAGAACAAGCCCCCAAACCCATGCAACGGGTCGTTTGTGCATATAAATTCCTCTTTCTACTCTTTTTTTCATCATATCATATTCTAAAGGATACAATCCAGAAAGAATCACCAAAAAATTTTTGAATAAGTTGTGAAATCTGCCCTTTATCCGTTGACTTTTTCCAAAAAATCGCATAATATACTTTGGTACATTAATCATTAGCTATGCTAACTATTAGGCAACGAAAGGAAGTTTCCATCTTGAATCAGGATGTCTCGCAGCCCACGCGGCTGTTCACCGTGATGGATCGGATGCGCAAAGTCTGGCAGAATCTGCGTCCCTGTCCGGATCTGACCAAAGCGCAATTCCGCACTTTGATGGTTTTGGCAAACGACGGAAAAATGCCCATGCTGGGGCAACAAGGGTGCACGCAGCCCAACCGTTCGGTTATGACGCTCTCTGCACTGGCCGCAGCAATGGGGCAGGCATTGCCGTCTATCAGCCAGCGCGTCAGTGGACTGGAGAGCATGGGATATGTGGAACGAGTGCCCGATCCATCGGATCGGCGCGTGTCCGGCATCCGAATCAGCGACCAGGGCATTTTGCTTTTGGAACAGGCCAAACGAGATATGGGGGCACGCATTGATGCCGCCACCGACATTCTGGGCAGCGACAATTTGGATCTGCTTTTGGATTTGCTGGAACAATTTGCGGCCGCATTGGATGCGTCGGCCGGCGAAAATGGAGGAGTGAGTCAAACATGTTGAAACTGAAGCGGTATATGAAGCCATATTTGGGCTTCCTGCTGGCCGCAGTTCTGCTGCTGTTCGGCCAGGCAATGCTGGAATTGGAACTGCCCAACATGATGAGTGACATCGTCAATGTGGGCATTCAGCAGGGCGGCATTACCCAGGCGGCGCCTGAGGCCATCGACGCCGACGCCATGACACTGATGAAACAGTTTATGTCTCAAGAGGACCAAGCGGCGGTGGACGCGGCCTACACCCCTTTTGGGGAATTGGACCAGGCACAAAAGCTGTACGAAACGTACCCGAATGCCGATGAAAACACACTGGCACTGACCGGTGACGATGAGGCCGCCTGTGCGGCGTTCAGCCGTTCTTCCTACGCTTTTCTGCAGGTTCTGGAACAGAGCGGACAAAGTTTTGGCGATGCCGAGTCTAAAACCATGGACATGTCCAAACTCGGCGATATCCTGCCCATGCTGGCGCAGATTCCTCAGGATGTAATCGACGACGCCATTGCCACAGCGGCGGTTACCCCGGACATGATGCTGGATCAAACGGCCGCTGTGTTCACAAAGAGTTTCTACGTACAGCTTGGCGCAGATACAGACGCCATCCAGAACCGGTATATCTTCGGCACCGGCGCCAAAATGCTGGGACTGGCGATCCTTTTGACCTGCTGTGCCATCGGCGCCGGATTCTGTTTGGCGCGCATGGGTGCAGGCGTGGGACGCGATCTGCGTCACGCAGTGTTTGAACGGGTCACCCACTTCAACAACGCAGAAATGGACCAGTATTCCACGGCCAGCCTGATTACCCGAACCACCAACGACATCACCCAGGTGCAGACATTTTTGTCCATGGGCCTTCGCATGATGTGTTTTGCCCCCATTATGGGCATCGGCGGCTTGATTATGGGCCTGTCCAAATGCGTATCTCTGGCATGGGTATTGGCTCTGGCTCTGATTTTGATGCTGGGACTGATTTTGATGCTGTTCACCGTGGCACTGCCCCGTTTCAAAAAAATGCAGATACTGGTGGACCGTCTGAATCTGGTCAGCCGCGAAGAATTGTCGGGCATGATGGTCGTGCGTGCTTTTGCAAACCAGGACTTCATGCAAAAACGCTTTGACAAGGCAAACCGGGATTTGACCAACAACACTCTGTTTGTAAACCGTGCCATGGCCACCATGTTGCCCTTCATGATGCTGGTGATGAACGGCGTCTCGCTGCTGATCGTATGGTTCGGCGGCCACCAGATCGCCGAGAGCAATATGCAGGTAGGCGACATGATGGCATTCATCCAATACGCCATGCACGTGATCATGAGCTTCTTGTTCATCAGCATGATGTTCATTATGGTGCCCCGCGCCACGGTTTCCGCCGAGCGTATTTACGAGGTCATCACCACGGAGAATACCATTAAGGACCCCGAAACACCCAAACATCTTGCTTCTCAGCCCCAAGGCGTGATTCGCTTTGAGGATGTCAGCTTCCGTTACGAGGGCGCAGACGCCAACGTGCTGGAACACATCAGCTTCACTGCAAAACCGGGCCAGACCACAGCTTTCATCGGGTCCACCGGTTCAGGCAAATCCACGCTGGTAAACCTAGTTCCCCGCTTCTACGATGTGAGCGAAGGCCGCATTACCATCGACGGCATCGATGTGCGGGATCTGACCCAGCACGAGTTGCGCGACGCCATCGGCTACGTACCTCAGAAGGGACTTTTGTTCTCCGGTACCGTGGCATCGAACTTGCGCTACTCGGACCACGAGGCCAGTGACGAGACTTTGCGCCGGGCGGCGGATGTGGCCCAGGCCACTGAATTTATCAATCAGTTGGAAGATGGGTTTGACACCGCCATCAGCCAGGGCGGTACCAACGTGTCCGGCGGTCAGCGCCAACGGCTTTCCATTGCCCGTGCGCTGGTGAAAAAGGCGCCCATCTACATCTTTGACGACACGTTCTCGGCGCTGGACTTCAAAACCGACGCCAAGCTGCGCAAGGCGCTGGCGGGATACACCGAGAACGCCACGGTGCTTTTGGTGGCACAGCGCGTGTCCACCATTATGCACGCCCAGCAGATTGTAGTGCTGGACGAGGGCCGCGTGGCCGGCATCGGCACCCACAAAGAACTGTTGAAAACCTGCAAGACCTACCGTGAAATTGCGGAAAGTCAGCTTTCAAAGGAGGAATTGGCATAATGGCACACGGTGCAAATCAAGGCCCGCGCCCCGGTGGACGCGGCCCCGGCGCAATGATGCCGGGCGAAAAAGCCAAAGACTTCAAAGGAACCATGAAAAAACTGCTGGCGTACTTGGGCAAATTTTTGCCCAGCATCATACTGGTGCTGGTGTGCGCTGCGGCTTCCACCATCTTTTCCATCTTCGGACCGAAGATTCTCGGCCAGGCGACCACCAAACTGTTTGAAGGTGTGATCGCTCTGCTCACGGGAACGGGCACCATCGATTTTGAGGCCATTGCCCAAATTTTGCTCTTTTTGCTGTGTTTGTACCTGATCAGTGCACTGCTGAGCTACATTCAGGGATGGGTGATGGCCGGTGTGGCCACCAAACTGAGCTATTCCATGCGCAAGGACATCAGCAACAAAATCGACCGCATGCCCCTGGCTTATTTTGACCGGGTGCAGTCCGGCGAGGTGCTCAGCCGCATCACCAACGACGTAGACACGGTGACCCAGACGCTGAACCAGAGTCTTTCTCAAATCGTCTCCAACGTGACCATGATGGTGGGCGTTTTGTGCATGATGCTCTCCATCAGCCCGGTGATGACTTTAGTAGCCCTATGCATTCTGCCTGTGAGCGTTGTAATCGTTATGAACGTGGTCAAGCGCAGCCAGCCTTATTTCCAGCAGCAGCAGGAATACCTGGGCCATGTGAACGGCCACGTGGAAGAGATGTACGGCGGGCATGTGATCGTCTCCGCTTTCAACGGCGAAGAGGACAGTCTGGCCACTTTTGACAAACTGAACGACCGGCTGTACAACGCGGCCTGGAAGAGCCAGTTTTTGTCCGGCATGATGATGCCTTTGATGAACTTTGTCGGAAACCTGGGCTATGTTGGGATTTGTGTGTTGGGCGGATTTTTGTCTTTGAATGGCACCATCACCGTTGGTGACATTCAGGCCTTTATTCAGTATGTGCGCCAGTTCACCCAGCCCATCAACCAAATCGCCAACATTTCCAACGTGTTGCAACAGACTGCGGCTGCGGCCGAGCGTGTATTTGCGTTTTTGGAAGAAGCAGAAGAGACGCCCGACGTTGAAAAGCCCCTGTCGGTGGATGTGGTCAAAGGCGAGGTAGACTTTGCTCACGTGCACTTTGGATATGTGCCGGAAAAGACCATCATCAACGATTTCTCCGCCATCATCAAACCCGGCCAGAAGGTGGCCATCGTAGGACCCACAGGCGCAGGCAAGACTACCATGGTCAAGCTGCTGATGCGCTTTTACGATGTGTCCGGCGGTGCGATTCTGCTGGACAAATACAACGTAAAGCAATTCCGCCGCAACGATCTGCGTGATATGTTCGGCATGGTGTTGCAGGACACCTGGCTTTACAACGACACCATTCGGGAAAATATCCGCTATGGCCGGCTGGGTGCCAGCGATGAAGATGTTTTGAACGCGGCCAAGGCCGCTCAGGTGGACCACTTTGTGCGCACGCTGCCCCACGGCTATGACACGGTGCTGAACGAGGATGCCACCAACATCAGCCAGGGTCAAAAACAGCTTTTGACCATCGCCCGCACCATCATTTCCGACCCGAAGATCTTGATTTTCGACGAGGCCACCAGCAGCGTGGATACCCGCACGGAGATCGCCATTCAGAAGGCCATGGACCACCTGATGGAGGGCCGCACCAGCTTTATCATTGCGCACCGGCTTTCCACCATCCGTGATGCAGACATCATCCTGGTTATGCGGGACGGTGACATTGTGGAAACCGGCAACCACGAAGAATTGCTGGCCAAGGGCGGTTTTTATGCCGAATTGTACAACAGCCAGTTCGCCACACCCGACGACGAAGCTGTATAAGAAAAATGAGCTCCGGGCATTGCCCGGAGCTCATTTTATTAAAAAAGGACCGCTTTGAAAGCGGTCCTTTTTGATGCAAAAGAGAGATTAGCCCTGCTCTTTCATCTTGGCGAAGCACTCGCTGCAATACACAGGACGATCCTCGCGGGGTTTGAAAGGCACACGGGCCTCTTTGCCGCAGGAAGCGCACACAGCGGTGAACATCTCGCGGGTGCCACGGGTGGCATTCTTGCGGGCATCGCGGCAAGCTTTGCAGCGCTGCGGCTCGTTCTCAAAGCCACGGCTGGCATAGAACTCCTGCTCACCTGCGGTGAACACGAACTCCTGGCCGCAATCTTTGCATACTAAGGTTTTGTCTTCGAACATAATGGGTATCTCCATTCATTAGTATTTGCCCGCGGAAGGATTTAAACCGACACCTTTGATCTGGGACCAACGCTCTGACTTTAAGCTACTAAGGGCATATGAAGACGCATCCGCGTCCGGGAAACATTATTTGAGTTTTGCGCGCACCCGCTGAAGCGCATTGTCCACAGCTTTCTGTGAAAGATTCAGCCGTGCGGCGATCTCACCGTAACTGCACCCGTCCAGAAACAACGCCAGCACCTGTTTTTCCCTGGCCGAAAGACGCGTGGCAATGCTGTGCAGCATGCTGGAATAGGCTTCCTGCGCCTCGGTCTGTTCTTCCGGACCAGGAGTCTGTCCCTCTGCATCCAAAGGGACGGACTCATTCAGCGGCGCATGCTTGCGGCGGGTGGCCGCGCGCTGCGCATCGGTAATGGCATTTTGTACGCACACATTGGCATAGGTGGAAAAGGAAGCGCAGCCGTCGGCATCGAAGTTCTCGATGGCGTGGAAAAGACCAATCAGGCCTTCCTGTACCGCATCGTCAAAAGCAAGCCCTGGACACACCGCACGAGACGCCAAAGCACGAATGGCCGGCATCTGCCAGGTGATGAGCGCCGCGAGCGCCGGTTCATCCCCCGCGCGGGCACGGCACAGCTTGTATTTGAGTTCGGAATCTTCCATTTTATTTCCCCGTATGCGTGCTATGTTTCTCATTTTACCAGCCCCGGCTTAAAAGTCAAGTAAAATCCGGTTTCTGGCAGAACTTTGTAGCATCCTCACAAAGAAAAGCCGGCGGCTATTGGGCAACATTTCCAGTTGTTTGTTCGCGCTCCACCGCCATTTCGCGTACGGTGACATTGCGAATCCATTTTCCGCTGCGCAGCCGGAAAAACGAAAAGATGGATTTAAAGATGCTGTCACTGCGCAGACACAAATACACCACCGTCACCGGGAGCTTCCAAACAATGCCTGTCAAGAAGCCCAGAGGAATGGCAATGAGCCACAACGTGCCGCACTCGTTATAAAAAGCGAACCGCGTATCGCCGCCGCCACGCAGCACGCCCACGATGCATGTGACGTCAAAACCGATGACCAGTTGCAGGATCGCCAACTCACGAATCAAAGAGGAGGCCGCGGCGTGGGTTTCGGCGCTGACGTGGTAGAAGCTCAAAAACAACGGTCCAATCACCAACAGGAACACGCAGTTCACCACGCTGACCCCTATTGCCAAAAGCAACAACGTATTGGCTACTTTTTGCACTCGGGCACGACTGCCCTCACCCACTGCTTTTCCGGTGATGACCGCCGCCCCGCTGGCAACGCCGGACAAGGTGACAAACGCCAGTTGGTTCAAAATACCCACAATGCTGTACGCGGCCATAAACACGCTGCTGATTTGCCCGATAATGACGCTGATCATGGAAAAACCTACGCCCCACAAAAGCTCGTTTCCCAAAACCGGCATGCTGTGCTCAATATAACTTGGGAACATTTCCCGCTCTTTGCGCAAACAATCGCCCAGACGGAAACCTACCACACGCTCTTTGCGGTACATATAAATCAGCACCATCACAAGTTCGGAGCAGCGGGCCAGCACGGTACCCACCGCCGCACCGCGCACTTCCAGCCGCGGCGCGCCAAAGGCACCGAAAATAAACACGTAATTGAAAAACACGTTTACAAAAAAGCTGATGGCGTAGATGACGGCACTGACCTTGACCTGCTCCACCGCTCGCAAACTCATCATGTAATTGTTGGAAACACTGTATGGCACATATGAAAAAACCACCAAAGTCAAATAGGACACGGCCGCCTGTACAATGGCTTCATCTTTCGTGTACAGCCGCGCAATGGTTTGCGGAATCAGCAAACAGATGGCCGTCATGGCCAGAGCGGCCACAAAGACAAGCTGCATACTGATGCGCATTACTTTTCGAATACTGTCCGTGTCCTTGCGGCCCCAGTACTGGGCGATGAGCACCCCGCCGCCCGACGACAGGCCGAAACCAATGGACATCAAAATGGAAAAAGGCTGGCCACCCACATTGGCCGCACTGATGGCCACATCGCCAAAACTGCCCAGCATCACACTATCCATCAGGTTTACGCCAAAGCTGATCATATTTTGCAAGGCGATGGGAACGGAAATTGCGAGCAGCGAGGCAAAAAAACGCCGCTCCAAAATGAAATGATGTTTTAAGGTTTGTACCATAGATCCTCCTTATTGATTTTTACGCTTGTTTTTGTTCTCCTTTCGGCTGTTTCATGGTCAGGGCAATACGTTTTTTCGCCACATCTACGCTGAGCACCCAGACGGTGACCACGTCGCCCACCTTCAGCACCTCGCCCGGGTGGCGAATGTACCGATTTGAAATTTGGCTGATATGCACCAGACCGTCCTGATGGACGCCGATGTCCACGAAGGCACCAAAGTCAATGACGTTGCGCACGGTGCCTTTCAATTCCATGCCGGGCAAAAGATCTTTCAGATCCATCACGTCCGTGCGCAGCAGCGGTTTGGGCAGGCTGTCGCGCATGTCCCGGCCGGGACGCAAAATCTCCGCGATGATGTCCTCAAGGGTGGGAACACCCACGCCGATTTGCTGGGCAAGACCGGAAAGACCGATCTCCTTTGCTTTTTGAGGCAGGGTCTGTACTGCGTCGGTACCGATGTCCTGCACAGAGAACCCGCACACTTCCAGCAATTTTTCCGCCGCGGCATAACTCTCCGGGTGAACGGCAGTTGCGTCCAGTTTGTTTTTGGCCCCGGGCACCCGCAGAAAGCCCGCGCACTGTTCAAAAGCTTTGGGTCCCAGTTTGGACACCTTTAAAAGCTGTTTGCGGGTGGTAAATGCGCCGTTCTCCTCCCGGTATTTTACAATGTTTTTGGCGGTGGCGGCGGTCAGGCCTGCCACACGGTTCAAAAGAGGCGCCGACGCGGTGTTCAAATCCACGCCCACGGTGTTCACGCACGCCTCCACCACGCCATCCAGCGCGGCGGACAATTGCGCCGGCGGCATATCGTGCTGATACTGGCCCACGCCCACGGCCTTGGGATCGATTTTGACAAGCTCGGCCAAGGGGTCCTGCAGGCGGCGGGCAATGGACACCGCACTGCGCAGGTTTACGTCGTATTCCGGGAACTCCTCGGCCGCCAGTTTGGATGCGGAATACACGCTGGCGCCCGCCTCGCTGACCACCATGTAACTGACCGGACGCTCCAGCTCCCGAATGACCTCGGCAGCGAAAATTTCCGTTTCCTTGCTGGCGGTGCCGTTGCCGATGGCGATGATCTCCACGCCGTACTTTTCAATCAGCGCTTTCACCTTGCGCTTTGCTTCGTCCACGCGTTTAAATTCCGGCACCGGATAGATGACTGCTGTATCCAACACCTTGCCGGTGGGGTCTACCACGGCGGTTTTGCAGCCCATGCGATAGCCTGGGTCCAGCCCCAAAGCCACCTTGCCTTTGATGGGCGGCTGGAGCAAAAGCTGTTCCAGATTTTTGGAGAACACACGGATGGCGCCCTCGCAGGCCTTCTCTGTCAGGCCCGCGCGAATCTCCCGCTCCAGGCTGGGATGAATCAGACGCGCATAGGCGTCGGCCGCGGCCTCGCGCACCTGCTGGCCGCACAGAGAATCGTTTTTCACCGTGCGCCGGTACACCAGATCCAGCGCGCGCACGCTCTCCACTTCCACACTGACTTTCAAAAATCCTTCGCGCTCGCCCCGGTCCACGGCCAGGACCCGGTGACCCGCCATTTTGGAGGCCGGTTCCGAATAGTCGTAATACCCGGAATACACGCTGTCCTCGTCTTTTTTGGCGGCCTTGCTGACCACCAGCGCCGTGGCGGTGTAAAAGTTGCGCAGCGCGGCGCGAATGTCGGCGGAGTCGGAGATGTTCTCGGCCAGAATGTCCCGGGCACCTGCCAGAGCAGCCTGCACATCGGGCACTTCGTCGGTTACAAAATCAGCCGCTAATACCGACGGGTCGTCGCCGGTGTGCTGCTCGGCAATGCGGACGGCCAAAGGCTCAAGTCCCTTGGCCTTGGCCACACTGGCCCGTGTTTTCCGTTTGGGTTTATAAGGACGATAGATGTCTTCTACTTCGGCCAAAGTCTGGGCCTTTTCAAGCGCCGCGGCGATTTCATCGGTCATGGCGCCCTGCTCTGTGATGGAGTTGGCCACCGTTTGTTTTTGCTCGTCCAGTTTGCGCAGATAACTCAGCCGCTCGTCCAGTTGACGAAGCTTCTGGTCATCCATACTTCCGGTGGCCTCTTTGCGGTAGCGGGCGATAAAGGGAATGGTATTGCCCTCGTCAATCAAATCCACGGCCGCTTGTACGCGGGCCGGGTCCAGTTCCAGTTCTTTCGCAAGGATCTGTGCGTAATTGGTCATAATCGTTTCCTCAATTTCCTTTTTTCTTTTTGCGGCGGATCAGCACGGCGGCTGTGTACACCACCCAAACAGCCAGCGCGGTCAGCGCTACGGTGGAGCTGGCCCGCAGGCCCGGTGTACTGTAATGGAACTCGATATGGTTCTGCCCGGCGCTGCACAGCACTGCGCACATGCCGCCGGAAACTTTCTCCACCTTTACCTCTTCGCCATTGACCGTGGCGCTCCAGCCCTCGTCGTAAGGCACGCTGAAGAACACCAGATTATCGGCATTCAGCTCGATGGACGCGGTGAACCCCTCGCCGTTGGCCTCAAAGTCCGTCACGGCCTCCGTCCGGCGCTTATTCACATCCCAGACGTATCCGTCGTAATCCAGATTCATGCGGTCATCGTTTGTCACGGGCTCCATGAGATGGCCGTAGGTCTCGGCCTGCTCCTCGCTCAGGCCAATGGCCCGCACCAGCATGTTGGCCCGGTCCGCCTCCGCCATGCCCAGAAGGGTATTGGGGTCGTTGTTTGCGTCTTCTTCGGAATCACTGCCCATGAGAATGTATTTATCGTAGGCAAAGCCCATGGGCAGTTCGTTTTCATTGTAATAGTACGTATACGTATCGTCACTGAAGGCATACGTGTAACCATAGGAGCCGTACTTCTCCTCAAACTCGGCGGTGCTGTCATGAGGCATCATCACATACTTGACGCCCAGAAGCCCGCGCAGAGCGTATTTTTCATGGTCCGGTTTTGAGGATACATCCCGCTTGACCCCCAAGTTGGGATAAAACTCCATGATGGACGGCGAAACCGTACTGTTAAAACACAAAAGTGTGGGCCGTTTCATCCACAAACTTAAATTGTCAAAGCAATCGTAAGTGTCCACCCGGTAGAAGCTGTCGTCGGGCCAGTCGATGTTCTGGGCCGCCTCGTAACACTCGGAGCGGTAATTCTTGTCTCCTTCCCACTGAGGGAATTTTCCAAGGCTGATGTGCACCACCGAGTAAAACACCGAAAAGCCCAAAATCACTGCCAAAAGCGTAGAGGTCATGCGGCGGCGGTCATGCCCCCAAAAACGCAGCACCCCGTAGAACAGCAGCAGACCGAGAATGGCCGTCAGGTAGGACAGCCAGAACTGGGCCTGATTTTGCACCACGCCGATGCTCCAGACGCCGTCCTCTTCTTTTGGCACCAGTGCGAACACCGCATAGGCCAGCGTGATGGCGACCACAGGCCGGAAACCTTTTTGCAGATCGATGTCCTCATCTTCACACGCGTGCATGGTGGCGGCGCACAAAATTAGAATGGGCATGTAGTACCAGCGGGCGTAATAGCTAGAATTGAGGGCATAGAACGAAGAGTTCAGCACCGGCACCATGGCCATCAAAAAGCACACCGAAAGGATGCGCTTCCAGCTCGTTTTCTGGCGGCAGCGCAGATAAGCCATGCCGCCCACAAAGCCAACCACCGGAAGATAAGCGGTCATGCTGGTGTGCTTGATGACCGCGTCGGTGAAGATGTTGGGCAGATACGTGGGGTCCGGCGGCAGGAACAGCGAGGTGAAAATGGCAAAATACTGCTGGACCCGGCCGTACAAAAGCAGGCCGAATCCGTCGGACATGCTCACGGTGCGGGGATTGTCCATCAAACTCAGCGCCGCAGGCCACAAAAGCACGCAGCCCATGGCCACGCCCAACAGCGACTCAAAGGCCAGCAGGAAGAACTTTTTCGGCCGGATGCGGTACGCGCGGCAGGACAGCTTTGCGAAAAAGTAAATGAACAAAAATACGATCTGCCCGGCAAAGAAGAAATAGTTGTTGACTAAGTTCAGCGCCACAGTCACCGGGAACAGCGCGTGCACATCGTCGTACATATACTTGTCCAGCGCCCACAAAAGCAGCGGGAACAACGCGATGCAGTCCACAAAGTGGTTGAAAAAGGTATTGTACACCGTAAAGCCGGAAAAGGCGTACAGGCACGCGGCGATGACGGCCCAACTTTTGGTTTTTGCATAGCGGTGCAGCCACATATAGGCGGTCAGGCCGCACACGCCGAATTTCAAAATCAGCAGCGGAACCATCAAAAAGGGCAGCGCCTTGGCCGGGAACAACGTGCTCAGCCAGAAAAAGGGCGAGCCCAGCAAATAAAAGGAATAGGAGTTCACCGCCGAGGAACCAAGGTCCGTTTCCCAGCTCCACTGGCCGGCGGAATTTTTTACAAAATCGTTCATATAAGCATAGAACGGAATCTGCTGCGAGTTGAAATCGCCGCAGTACTGGAACAGTCCCTTGTCAATGATGACAAAAGGAAGGTAAATCAGCGCGGCCGTAGCCACACAAATCAGAAAGGTAAAGAGATACCCATTACCCAGATTTTCACGTTTCAGAGTTTTCATTCGCACATACTCCCGGTTGTTGTGTTATAATAACCCCAAAGCCGACGCGTTCGGCTTTGGAAATGCGGTTTTGTGGTGGCCGCATTGCAAGTCTGCACATCGAACGATGCGCCCCACAGGCAAAGAAAAGCGGCCGCGGCCGCCTTCTATACAATAAACGAAGAAAGGCAGGAAAATCTTCCCGTGAAAGTATATCCCTTCAATGCGCTTTTGGCGCGCATGAAATACATTTCCCGCTGGGGCCTGATGCGCTCGGCCCGCACCGAAACCCTCAGCGAGCACACAGCCGATGCGGCCATTTTGGCCCACACCCTGTGCCTGATCGCTCAAAAACAGTTTGGCCAAAATGTGCGTCCGGAAACCGTGGCCGTGGCCGCTTTGTACCACGACGCCAGCGAGATCATGACCGGCGACATGCCCACGCCCGTCAAATACAAGACCGAATCCCTGCGCAAAGCCTACAAGGCGCTGGAAAAAGACGCGGCCCTGTCCATCGCCGGGCTCTTGCCCGAGGCGCTGCAGCCGGAGATGGCCGGCTATCTGACCGGCGAAGTGCTGAACGACAAGGAAAAACAGCTTTTGAAAGCCGCCGACCGCCTGTCCGCCTATCTCAAGTGCATCGACGAAGAGCGCTCTGGCAACCGGGAATTTCGCGGTGCCAAAGCCCAACAGGAAGCGGCCATCGACGAGATGGACTGTCCTGAAGCCAACTATTTCATGGCCCATATGCTGCCTTGCTATCACTGGACACTGGACGAGCTGAGTTCGGGCGAACACGCCGAATGACCGTTACTCTTGCAGCGCCCAGGCGTGCTCGATCACCCGGTCCAAATCGGTGAAATGGACCATGGAACAGCACTCTCTGCGCAAAGATGCGGCGCCCCGCAACCCGTGCATGTACCAGGCCGCGTGGGTGCGGGCCTGCTGCATGGCCACCCGCTCGCCCTTGTCCTCGCACATGTCGTAGATGTGTTTTCGCAAAGTGGCAAACCGCTGGTTCAGGGTGGGCGGCTGCGGAATCGGCTGCCCTGAGAGCGCCGCGCGAATCTGGCCGAACAGCCATGGGTTGCCCATGGCGCCCCGGCCTACGGCCACGCCGTCGCAGCCTGTGGCGCGCAGCAAAGCCAGCGCGCTCTCGGCACTGGTCACGTCACCGTTGGCCAGCACCGGAATGCGCACCGCTGCTTTGATCTTTGCAATTTCCTCTTCGTGGATGCCCGGGTTGTACATCTCCTGCCGGGTGCGTCCATGCACCGTCAACAGAACGATGCCTGCGTCCTCGCAGCGCTTGGCCACTTCCACGCCGGTGAGCGTATCCATGTCCCAGCCGATGCGCATTTTGGCACTGACCGGATAGGAACCCGCATTCTGCACCACGGCCCGGGCCACCTGCCCGGCCAACTTCGGGTCTTTCAAAAGTGCCGACCCAGCCCCGGAACCAGTGATCTTCGGCGCCGGACAGCCCATGTTGATGTCCAAAAAGTCAAAGGGCACGTGATATTTGCCCCCGGCGGTCATGGCCGCCGCCTCGCCCATAGACTGTGGTTCGGCCCCGAACAACTGAATGCCATAAGGTGCATCCCCGCCGCCCCCGGCCATCAGCCGCGGGCTTTTTTTGTCTCCAAAGGTCAACGCCTTTGCGCTGACCATCTCGCTGACAGTGCAGCTTGCGCCGTGGTGCGCGCACAAAATGCGCATGGTGGTGTCGGTCACGCCCGCCATGGGCGCCAGCGCCGCACCGGGCGCCAGGGTCAAGGACCCCAATTGAATTGTATTCGCAAACTTTTCCATAACTTAATTATTGTATCATATATTCATGATTTATGGTATAATATTTTCAAATTGCCGCGCTGTGCGGCCATCAACCTAAAACATCGGAGGTCTCGCTTTGAAACTTCTTGTACTGGACGGAAACAGCATCGTCAACCGGGCCTTTTACGGCATCAAGCTGCTGACCACAAAGGACGGCCGCTACACAAACGCCCTGGTGGGCTTTATGAACATTCTTTTGAAACTGCAGGCCGAGCAGAACCCGGACGAAGTGGCCATCGCCTTTGATTTGAAGGCGCCCACCTTCCGCCACAAACTGTACGACGGCTACAAGGCTCAGCGCAAGGGCATGCCCCAGGAACTGGCCGATCAGATGCCGGTTTTGAAAGAGCTTTTGGCCGACTTGGGTTATCAAATGGTCACCTGTGAGGGCTACGAGGCCGACGACATTTTGGGCACCCTCAGTGCCGCGTGCGAAGCGCGGGGCGATGAGTGCGTACTGGCTACCGGAGACCGGGATTCTTTGCAGCTCATCGGGCCCCATACCACCGTGCTGCTGGCTTCCACCCAGATGGGAAAGAGCGTGACCATCCCCATGGACGAGGCCGCTGTACAGGAGAAATACGGTGTGTCGCCCCGGCAGCTCATCGACGTGAAAAGCCTGATGGGCGATACTTCGGACAACATTCCGGGCGTGACCGGCGTGGGCGAAAAGACTGCGCTGGCCCTGATTCAGGCCTTCGGGTCCCTGGAGGGAGTATACGAAAATCTGGACGATGCACGCATTAAAAAAGGCGTGCGCGAAAAACTGGTGCGCGACAAGGCACAGGCCGAGATGAGCCTTGCCCTGGCACGCATTGACCGGGCCGCGCCCGTGGCCACCGAGGCCGGCACGTATGTAAAAAGCCAGCCCGACGCCGCCGCAGCCAGTGCCCTGTTGACCGGGCTAGAGATGTACTCGACTTTGGAAAAACTGCATCTGGACAAGGCCGATGTTCCGGCTGTCCAGGCGGAGCCTTTGCCCCAGGTGGAACTGCTGCCTTTGCCCGCGCTGCAAAAGGGACCGGTGTTCCTCTATTTCGAGGGCGACGCCCCCATTATTGTAAATCAAGGCAAGGTTTATACTTCTAGTATAGATTCTCCCGTTTTTTTGGATCTTTTGGCCGACGAAAGCATTCACAAAGAATGTTTTGATGCCAAACTCTTTTACAAAGCTGCGCTGACGGCCCACCGGCAGGCCAAGGGCATCGTATTTGACGCCAAACTGGCCGCTTACCTTTTGAATCCATCCGCCAGCGAGTACACCATCGCCCATCTGGCGGGGACCTACGGAGTGAAGGCTGCTTTTGCGTGCGAGGCGGCCGAGGCGGCGGTTTTGGAACCTCTGTGCGGGGTGCTGCGCCAGGGCTGCGCAGACCAGGGCATGGAGAAACTGTTGGACGACATGGAACTGCCCCTGTCCGAGGTGCTGGCCCAGATGGAATACACGGGCATTCAGGTGGACAAAGAGGGCATCGAGGCCTTCGGCAAGGAGCTGCAAACCGCTTTGAGCGAAGAGCTTGCGGCCATTTACAAAGAAGTGGGGTACGAATTCAACGTAAACAGCCCCAAACAACTGGGAAAGGCACTGTTTGAGGACTTGGGGCTGCCCACCCGTAAAAAGACGAAAAGCGGCTATTCCACCAACGCGGAAGTGCTGGAGAGCCTGCGCAAATACAGCCCGGTCATCGACCACATTTTGCAGTACCGCACCTATCAGAAGCTGAACTCCACTTACGTGGAAGGACTTTTGAAGGTGATTGGGCCGGACGGGCGCATTCACTCCACCTTCAATCAGACGGAGACCCGCACGGGACGCATTTCCTCAAACGAGCCGAATTTGCAGAACATTCCCGTGCGCACCGAGCTGGGCAGCCGGTTCCGCCGGTATTTTATCGCGCCTGCATCCAGCACCTTGCTGGACGCGGATTACAGCCAGATCGAGCTGCGCATCATGGCGCACATCTCGGGGGACGCCCACATGCGCCAGGCCTTTGCCGACGGCGAGGACATTCACCGGGCCACTGCGTCCCGCATTTACGGCGTTGCGCCCGAGCAGGTGACGCCGGCCATGCGCTCCTCGGTGAAGGCCATCAACTTCGGCATCATTTACGGCAAGGGCGCTTACAGCCTGTCTCAGGATCTGGGCATCTCGGTGAAAGAGGCCGAGGCGTTTATTCACGCCTATCTGGGAGCCTATCCGAAGGTGAAAGAATACATGGACGCCACCGTGGCCTTTGGCAAGGAGCACGGATACGTGGCCACGCTGTACGGCCGGCGCCGGGCGCTGCCGGAGCTGGCGGCCAGCAATTTCAACGTGCGGGCGCAGGGCGAGCGCATGGCGTTGAACACGCCCATCCAGGGCACGGCGGCGGACGTGATCAAATTGGCCATGGTGCGGGTGTTCCGCCGTCTGCGGGACGAGGGGCTGCGCGCCCGGCTGATTTTGCAGGTACACGACGAACTGATCGTGGAGTGCCCGCTGGAAGAAAAAGAACAGGCCGCCCGTATCCTGGGCGAAGAAATGCGCAAGGCAGCGGATCTTTCGGTGCCGCTGGTTGCGGATGTGAACAGCGGCGACACCTGGTACGCCGCCAAGGGATGAGCGCCGCGGTGCGGGGCATGCGCCCCGAGGACGCGGCGGTGGCCGCCGCGCTGGAGGCAACGGTGCCGGACTCCTGGAGCGAGGAATCCATCCGGCAGACCTTGGCACAGGGGCACTGCTGTGTGGCCGAGGCCGAGGGGCGGATTGCGGGACTGTGTCTGTGCGGACTGGTGCTGGACGAGGCGTCTGTGTACGCGGTGACCGTGGATGCATCTTTTCGCCGCCAAGGCATCGCCCGGGCCATGCTAAGCTGGATGTTTTCCCATCTGGCAAGCCAGGGGGCCAAACGGGTGTATCTGGAAGTGCGCAGTCAAAACGTGCCGGCCCGGGCACTGTACAAAGCGCTTGGGTTTTGCGAGGCAGGGCTGCGCCGGGGCTTTTACCGAAATCCCGCTGACGATGCGGTTCTGATGACAAAGGAGCTGTGAGAAAATGGAACTTGTGTTGAAAATTGTAGGCGGCATCTTTGCGGCACTGGGCGCGGTGTTCGGATTTTTGGGACTGTTTTTATTGTACAAATTGAGTTTTACTCCCATGCTGGTCTTTTGCGCTTTGGGCGGCATTTTTCTGGCGGTGGGAATTGGCCTGCTGGTTGCGCAAAGTCAGATTCGCCGGCGCCGGGCGCGGCTTTTGGATGAGGGACAGCGCATCCTGGCGGACATTGTGGAAGTGGGATACGACACGCGGGTGTGTGTCAACGGTCGGTACCCGCTGGTCATTCGCTGTCAGGCGGTCAACCCCGCGGACGGGTGCGTATACGTGTTTCAGAGCCAGGCGTTCTGGTTTGATCCCGCGCCGTTTCTGGGCGACCGGACGCAGCTTCCGGTGTATGTGGACCCGGACAATTACCGCCATTACGCCGTGGACACCGAAGGAATTGTGCCGGCCAAAGGATGAGGAAGGAAGAGCAGCATGAAAATATTGGGCATTGAATCCAGTTGCGACGACACCTGTGCAGCGGTAGTGGAGAATGGGCGGACGCTCTTGTCCTCCTGCATTGCCTCCAGTGCGCAGGAGCAAAATCTGTACGGAGGTGTTGTTCCGGAAATTGCCAGCCGCCGCCACATTGAAAATATCTCTGCCGTGGTGCAAAATGCGCTGGACCAAGCGCATTTGACCATGGACGACATCGACGCAGTGGCCGTGACCTTTGCACCGGGGCTCATCGGCGCGCTGCTGGTGGGGGTCAACTTTGCCAAAGGACTCAGCTATGCGGCCGAAAAGCCGCTGATTCCGGTGCATCATCTGCGGGGGCACGTGGCCGCGCTGTATCTGACCTGCCCGGATTTGGAGCCGCCCTTTTTGTGTCTTGTGGCCAGCGGCGGCCACAGCCACACCGTATGGGTGGAGAGCTACACAAAATTTAAGGTGCTGGGCCGCACGGTGGACGACGCCGCAGGCGAGGCCTTTGACAAGGTGGCCCGCACCCTGGGGCTGGGATACCCCGGCGGGCCGGCGGTGAGCAAGGCGGCCCTTGGCGGAAACCCCAAGGCCTATCCCCTGCCCACGCCCCACGTA
>NZ_CAUWGY010000010.1:0-51543 GCF_963558415.1 uncultured Ruthenibacterium sp.
CTTGTGCGGAAGATATCGTCTTCAGGCAGTGCCGCAGCCAATCTCCAGCCGCAATCTTTCAGTGTCGCCGACTGAACGTGAAAGCTGCCTTGGGGGGTATCTATTTCTGTCCAGCCAGATGCACCGACTGCCGGTACACAGTCACTGAGTTCTTGTGCTCTGTCCGATGCAGAGGATGTGAGTACCTGCCGATCCTTTAACAGAAGTACCGTTCCGTTCTGGGTAATGGTGCTTCGGCTCACTGCAGCATCCACTCGATCAGCGGCAATATCCACCCGCACAATGGCCAAAGGCTGCTGTACGGAGCTTGGGTCGTAAATAAGGCGCATCAGTGAGTACCACTGTTGTTCGTTTTCGGGCTGATCGGAAAAATCCGCAGGCCCAAACCAGCAGGCCACGCTTCCGTTTTGGAAAGGCTCAAGCCAACGGCTGCCCGTCACAGACTGAAGAGAGACAATGTCTGTGGAATTGGTGTACAGGTAGTCGTTGTCCACATATAAACGGATGCGGTCTACGCCAGACATGGAACGCAGATAGGCAAATGTGGTGGAGATTCGGTTTCGGTCATCAAGGCGCTGTATGTAACTGGTGGTCTCTGAATCGCCAGAAGCAAGGGCGTAGAGAGTGGGGTCCATGGTCAAAATATCGGCTACCTGCGTCAAGCGTCCGAACAGATCCTCCACGGCGGTATGTGTGTCTTCAAAAGCTTTCTGGGAAGCGGAAAATGTCTGCTCTTCAATCACAGTATTGATGCGATGAAAAGCATAGAGTGTGAAAGCCCCCAGAGGAAGCAACAGTAATAGGAAAAAAATACACAGCAGTTTGCCCCGAAGGCCCACATCCAGCAACAGGCTGCGCCAAAAGGCGCGCAGTTTATTCTTCATGGCAGCAAAGATTCTCCCGGTAAAGGCGGGGCGAAATACCCACTTCCTTGGTGAATAGTTTTACAAAATATTTTCCATCGAGATAGCCTACGTCATGTGCCACCTCATATAGCTTGCGGGTTGGGTCCGCCAGCAAATTTTTTGCCCGTTCCATTCGCAGTTCGGTCAATTTTTGGTTGACGGTGAGGCCGCTGTTTTTTTTATAGGCACTGCAAAGATAAGTGTGCACAAACCCTAGCTCAGAAGCCACGGCCTGTACGGTGAGTTCGCTGTCCGACAGATGTGCGGCCAGATATTTATCCACGCGTGTGACCAAGTCCTGAGAATTGCTTTCCACCGCTTGAAAGTAAGTCTGCATCGACTCGGTCAATGCCTGCCATAGCAGCCACAAAGTGGGCTGTTTGGCCGCCGTATAAAGAAGATAATCGCCCTGTTCCGTCACGGCGGTGATGTTTCGACTTTCCGCCGCCGCCAAAAGTGCAAATACAATTTGACAGTAAATGTTGCGCACTACTTCCGGCGGAGTTCCCTCGCACTGGCGGAGTTCTCTGTAAATACGTGCAGTGAGTTCGAGCGATTCAGACCGGCGCTTGTGGCGGATCAGATTGCCCAAAGCGGTAAAAACCGCTTTTTCATAGACGTACACCTGTCCGTTGTTCGGCTGAGAAAAATCTCCATTTTCACCGCGATAGAACAACAATTGCGGATCCGGCAAGCTCTGCTTTTCCAGTTCCTCCGTTACTTCCCGCACAACCGTGATGAGTTCTTCAAGGTCAATGGGCTTTTCTACATAACTGGCAGCCCGGAGTTTGATGGCTCCTTTTAGATATTCCTTATCGGTGTAGCCGCTGAGGAAAATGAACTGACAGTCCGGATACATTTCACGCACAGCACTGGCCAGTTCCAAGCCGTTCATGCGGGGCATCTTCACGTCGCTGATGACAATGTCCGGTCGGTGGAGACGGGCCATTTCCAAAGCCTGAGCCCCATCTTCCGCTTCTTCCACCCGGCCCACTTGCAGTGTTTCCCAGGGCACATAGTTGCGCAAAATTTCCCGAGGCATCTTTTCATCGTCTACCACAAGCACAGAAAAACGCATGACACCATCCCTCACTTTTCTGGGAATTTGTGTATTCTTACTATAATATAGACTGAATTTCTTAACGATTCAATGGATTTTGATGCAAAAAAATAAAATTTGCCTCAAATAACATAATTTTTCCCACCTATCATAATCGGCTCCCGTTGTTTTGAACAGACAGGTCTGTTACGATGGAACTGGAGAAAAACACAGCGCAAGGAGGCTAGGCGATGAAACGGAGCAAGAATGCCTTTCTCCAGGATTTGAAGGAGAATCGGGTCAAATGGCTGATGCTGCTTCCGGCGGCCATTGTGGTGATTCTGATGTGTTATATTCCCATGGGCGGAATCGTGCTGGCGTTCAAAGAGTACAACTACCACGATGGAATTTTCGGTAGTCCGTGGGTCGGGTTCAAAAATTTCGAATACTTCTTCCAGTCAGGCAAGGCGTGGAGGGTCACGCGTAACAACATCCTGTACAATCTTGCCTTTCTATGTGTGAATACGGTTTTGCAGATTACATGCGCGATTCTTCTTTCCGAACTGGCAGGTAAGTGGTTTAAACGGATCACGCAGTCTGTAATGTTCTTTCCGTATTTTATCTCCTGGGTCGTAGTAGGAGCGTTCATCTATAACATGTTCAACTTCGAGTTTGGCGCAGTCAATACGTTTTTGCGCTCGTTGGGCATCGATCCGGTGGATATTTACTCAAACGAAGCTGCCTGGCCTTTTATCCTCATCGGAGTGAGCGCTTTTAAAAACGTTGGCTACGGTACGGTAATGTATCTGGCAAGCATCATGAACATCGACGGGCAGCTTTATGAGGCGGCCGATTTGGACGGCGCAAACATGTGGCAGAAAATTCGGCACATTACTTTGCCGGGCATTCGGCCAACGGTGGTCATTTTGTTCCTGCTGGCCATCGGAACCATTATGAAAGGCGATTTCCAAATGTTCTGGCAGGTCACAGGCAACAATCCCATGGTTCTGGAAGTCACCGATGTAATCGATACGTATGTCACACGCTCGTTGCTGCAATTGCAGGAATTCGGCATGACCAGCGCCGCAGGATTATATCAGTCAACCTTCTCTTTCTTGCTGGTGCTTGTTGCCAATAAACTTGTGAAAAAGGTAGAGCCGGATTACGCATTGTTTTGAAAGGAGGCAGCCTTATGGCGAGCAAAACCCAAATCGGCAAAAAACCCATTGGGCGGGATCGTGTCATCTTCGACGTGATTTCGGTAGTGGTGCTGACGGTGCTTTCTGTGTGCTGTTTGCTTCCATTTCTTCTGGTGCTCAGCGGTTCCTTTTCCGATCAGACATCGATTCTGACCCATGGTTATCAGTTGATTCCGGAAACGTTTTCGTTGGATGCGTATAAGACTCTGTTCAAGATTCCCGGCGATTTGCTTCGCGCTTACGGTGTGACGATTTTTGTCACTGTTACCGGTACTTTTTTGGGGCTTTTCTTTACCAGTATGGCGGCTTATGTGCTGGCCAGCAGTACATTCCGCTATCGGTATCAGGTTTCGTTTTTCTTCTATTTCACGTCCATTTTTGGCGGCGGTCTTGTGCCTTGGTACATCTTCAATACAAAATATCTGCACTTCCATAACAGCCTGATCGCCCTGATTATGCCGATCCTGATCAATGTGACGTATCTGCTGATTTTAAAAAGCTATATGGCAGGAATACCAGAAGCTTTGTATGAATCTGCCCGGCTGGACGGTGCGGGAGATTTCACCATTTACTTTCGGGTAGCAATGCCTTTGTGCAAAGCGGGATTGGCCACTGTGGGGCTCTTCATTGCACTCAATTACTGGAATGACTGGTACGATGCCATGCTCTTTTTGGACGAAGGACGCAGTGATTTGTATCCGTTGCAGTACTATTTGAACAATATCCTTACCAAATCCCAAGCCATCGCGGCGGCTGCTGCCCGCAGTGGTTTGCCCATGAGCGAAGTGCCCAGCGAACCGATGAAGCTTGCGATGACCGTGGTGGCCACAGGCCCTATCATTCTTTTGTATCCGTTTTTACAGAAATATTTTGTCAAGGGCGTCACCATTGGCGCCGTAAAAGGCTGACGGGAAGAAACTGCGCGCGGGCGCAGTGAATATACAGACAATAAGGAGGAAAAACCATGAAAAAAACAGCGAAACTGTTGGCGCTCGTTCTGGCCCTGGTGCTGGTCGTGAGCGCATTCACCGGCTGCGGAGGAACAACTGCGTCCAGTTCCACAGCCCCGGCGTCCGGCGCATCCGGCTCTGGTACGTCTGGCCCGGATATCTCACAAGAAGTCACGCTGACCATGTATTTGATCGGTGACCGTCCGGTGGACAATGACAAGGTGTTTGAAAAAATCAACGAACGTTTGAAAGAAGAAATCAATGCCACCATCGACGTGAAGTACATGAGCTGGAGTGAATATGAGCAGAAATATCCTCTGATTTTTGCTTCCGGCGAAGATTGGGACATGATTTTTACTGCTGACTGGTGCTTCTACAATGCGCAGGCCACCAAACAGGGCTTCTGGGAAATCACCCCTGAAGCGCTGGAAACGTATGCGCCTATGACGGCGGAAAGCATGTATCCCGAAGCTTGGGAACAGGCCAAGGTGGACGGTAAGGTTTACATGCTGCCCATGAACTATCAGGAACTCACCGCCTATGTCTGGATGGCCCGTGGAGATTTGATGGATAAATATGGCATTGAGTCTCTGGATACTTTTGAAGGCGCAGAACAGTACATGCAGGCGATTGTGGACAACGAGCCCTCTATGATTCCGTTGGATGTAGGTTCCGATTACGACCGCCAGTTTGTGTTCGATCTGCTTTGGAACGTGGAATCTAATGCCAAAGGCGACGACAATTATTACGTGCTGCCCCCGGTCAACCTGTTCACCTGCGTGCAGGAAAACGATCCCGAGGCCAACGTAATGAGCACTCTGGACGCGGACATCTTTATGAATACCCTGAACACCGTGAAAGATTGGCGCGACCGCGGTTTCTGGAGCCGCAACGCCGTTGTGAATACACAGAACAATACCGAGAGCTTCCAGGCGGGCAAATCTGCTCTGGCCGTGATGAATATCAACACTGCCAAGAGCTTGTATGCCACTTTGCAAGCAGAACACCCCGAGTGGGATGTGCGTGTATTTGACGCCATGAACGGAGCTCCTGCCATCATTCAGTCCTACTTGGCCAATGGCATGAACATTTTCTCTAAATCCAAGAATCCGGAACGCGCTCTGATGGCGCTGGATTATTTGCGCAACGATGAGATCTGCCACAATCTGTTCTGCTACGGTATCGAAGGCGTGCACTGGGAAGCCGTGGGCGAGCATGGCCTGAAATCTCTGCCGGACAGTTCGAACTACGCCTATGACAGCAACTGCAACTGGGGCGTGCGCAACGACAAATTCTGGCGTACAGTAGAAGGCGGAATTCCCAATTCTGAGGAACTGACCGAGACTTGGAAAGAGACTGCCCGCAGCGGACGTTATATCACTTTTGTGTTTGACGATTCCGAAGTGAAAAACGAGGTTGCAGCAATCAGCGAAATTTATAACTCTGATTATAAACTGCTGCAATTGGGCTTTACGGACGATCCTGCCGGCGATGTAGAAAAACTCAAGGCAAAGTTAGACGCTGCCGGCGTTGACGCACTGCAAGAAGCCTTCCACACGCAGGCGCTTACATTTCTTGAGAGCCATCCGGTAGAATAAGAAAAACCAACCTTCGGGAGATGACGGGCATGTCCCGTCATCTCCCCCCTTTTGTTTCGATATTTTGGCTTTGTCTGCCGATCTTTGACTGAAAACAGGAGATGTTCCATGACAAAATATGAATTTCTTCTCACAGATAGCTTGGAAAAGGTGTTGCCGGACCGGCGGCCGGACTTGCTTGAGCTTGCGTCGCCACGGCTCTTTAAAAATCAGCAATGGTCTTTTCAATTGGCCTATACTTGTCAAAATGACGATTTTGGAGAAAGTTCCACATGCTTTTGGCTGCGGTGCACGGGTTCTGCCAGAAAAGCTTTAAAACTTTTTCAGGTGGAATTGGTACCCTGCGATTATCCATGTCATGGAACATGGGATGATAACTATCTCACTACCCGTCCGGGCCTTCTGCCGGATTTGCTGCGGCCTGTGGAATGGGATGAACCATTTAAAGCGGTGCCCGCCCAGTGGCGCAGTCTATGGCTGACGCTGGATGCTTCGGCGTTGGAGCCGGGCCGTGCGGCAATAGAATTGGAACTTGTGGACTCGGCAGGTGAACAATTGGCAGCTTTTTCGCTGACGGTGTCTGTATTGAATCAGGCGCTGCCACCACAAACTCTTTTTCAGACCCAGTGGTTCCATGCGGACTGTTTAGCAGATTACTATCAGGTCCCCGTGTTCAGCGAGGAGCACTGGCGCATTTTGGATAATTTTATGGCCAGCGCCGCGGAGCACGGCATTAACATGTTGCTGACACCAATCTTCACTCCGCCGCTGGATACTGCCAAGGGCGGTGAGCGCACGACGGTGCAGCTCGTGGACATAACCCTTAAAGATGGAGAATGGAGCTTTCAATTTGACCGATTGCGGCGTTGGGTGAAAATGGCACGCAGCCATGGAATCACCGAGATAGAGCTGGCGCATTTGTTCACCCAGTGGGGAGCAGAATTTGCTCCCAAAATTTTCGTATATACCTCCAATGGGCTGGAAAAACGATTTGGCTGGCACACTCCTGCCGTAGGCGGCGAATACACCTGTTTCTTGCGGGCTTTTCTCCCGGCGCTCAAACAGGAGCTGGACGAACTGGTGGGCCTTGCGCATGTATGGTTCCACATTTCCGATGAGCCGCACGATAAGGAGCGAGAGACCTATGCCGCTGCGAAAGCAACGGTGGCCGACCTGTTGCAAGATTGCCATGTGATTGACGCGCTCAGCAGCTATGATATTTATCAGCAGGGAATCGTGGAAAAGCCGGTGGTCTGCAACG
The DNA here is from genome assembly GCF_963558415.1 of uncultured Ruthenibacterium sp. NCBI lineage: Bacteria > Bacillati > Bacillota > Clostridia > Eubacteriales > Oscillospiraceae > Ruthenibacterium > uncultured Ruthenibacterium sp. The sequence continues at coordinate 6,953 of NZ_CAUWGY010000010.1, forward strand.
ATTGTATTCAGAAGTTTGTAGACAACGGAGTGACTCACCTTTGGACATATTATTGTACAGTCCAGGCCGTGGCGGTGCCAAACCGTTTCATTGCAATGCCCAGTGCACGCAACCGCATTATGGGTGCGTTGCTCTATCAATATAATTTGGAGGGCTTTTTGCACTGGGGGTTCAATTTTTACAATTCTCAGCGCTCGGTACGTCATATTGATCCTTTCCGGGTGACCGATGCGGGAGAGGCCTTCCCCTCGGGAGATGCGTTTTTAGTCTATCCAGGGCCGGATGGAAGTGCATGGGGCTCCATCCGCGGAGAAGTGCTTAAGCAGGCGTTGCAGGATCTTCGGTTGCTTCAATTGTGCGAAAGCCGTATTGGGCACAGCCGCACGCAAGAACTGCTTCGAACGGTTGGCGGAGAGATGAGTTTTACAAATTATCCGCGGGACAAAACCTTCTTTTCACGGCTGTGGGAGACCGTTATGGCGCTTTTTGAAGTTGTTGATGATTCTAGAAGTGTGTGAAAATATCAAACGATGGATTCGATTCAAAAGCGCAGACGGATGATACCAAGGCTCCTTGCAAATGAAAATCGTTTTGAATCAAGTTACGCAAAAAGCCACTGTTCGTAAAATGGAACAGTGGCTTTTTAATTGTAAAAGCACATTTGTTATATTCGGAGAATGCCGATAGTATCATGCAATTTTCCGTGTTTTTTTAAATATTGCGCACAGTTCTTTTGCAATGTTGTTTGTGCGATGCGCTCTAGGTCGGTATCCGCCGGAAGATCCCAGCCAAACATAAAGCAAACGGCAGTGGATTCTTCTGACTGGTCCATGATAAAAAAGCGCTTTTGAAAAGACAAAATATTGCTCTGCGAAGGTAAAATATTGGCCAGATTGGGATCCAAAAGCCAACTGTCGCACAACATTATCTCGTTGGGATAACCAAGTTTTCCAAAAAAAGATTTTGCCTGATAAATGCTTTCATCCACTGCATCCGGATTGAGATGGCCCCCGGACGGAATGTGAAGATTGAGGATAGGCAATCCTGGCGATACAAGCAGGTTCCCATTTTCAAAATGAGAAAGACATGCAAGTTCTCCGTTGGTGCGTTGTATCACAAAATACGGAGACGGACTGAGCATACGTTCAAATTCCAAACGGCCCAACCGGACGATTTTTCCAGTATATGCATACAAAAACCAAAGATGGGTGCTTCCCATGAGCTTTCCGGAAGCGTCACGATTGGCCCAAAGAGAAAAGTCCTGAAAGGAATCACGAATCTGATCTTCACGAGCGCCCAGTAGCTTTTGGTTTTCTATTGCCGCAGGAAGTGTGTACCCGGCCAAAGCCGGAACAACCAGTGCAAAAAGCGCAGGTTCGACCTTGCACAAACGAGCGTATTCCATACATCCTGAAAAGACCTTTTGGCAATTAGAAAGATCTTGTTGTGCAACAAAGTACAAAGCGGCGTCTTCATAGCGCACAAAATGGGGAAGCTGCGTAAACCAATGAAGCGCATTATCCACACGTTCCCAAAAAGAAACATCGTCCCAAAGATACTTCCGGCATAAGGATAGGTCAAGTTTTTTAGAAAAAGGCAGACTCATATTTTCACCTTGATTTCAAAGGGAAGTGCTGGAAGGCCGACACTGTTGTAAAGGTCCACATAAGTGTAATCACACCAAGCAAAAGAAATGTGAATGGTTCCCTCAACAGGCGCAGAAAAGAAAATGCGGACGGTATCCTGACCGATTTCGGCACGTTCGGGTGGGAGATAGCGTCCATCCTGAGTGATAAATAAACTGCGGGGTATGCCAGTCCCGCTCAGGCCGTCTGCGGTGTGGGAGAAATACAGTGAGACACAGTTCTCTTTTACAGAACATTTTTCAAAACAAGGAGGTTGCGCTACAATATTTTCTCCGTAGATACAGCCTCTGGCCAAAAGGGCCAGTCGTTCCCCCACGGGACGTTTGCGAGGAGGATGGATATCGTCTTTGCTGCCACAGTCCATGATGGAGGTAAGGTAGACGTCTGAAAGAGTTTGCGATACCAGTTGCTGTTGTTGGCGCATAAGCGGATAACGGATTCCGCATTCACCCATCCAAGAACCAAAAGGAGCGAGCTGAACCAAAAGAAAGGGAAGGGGCGCGTTCCAAAGAGAGCGCCAACATTGAATCAGCGACGTAAGAAGCTGTGCATACGTATCAGGATGGTGTTCATCGGACTCTCCCTGATACCAAAGAACGCCTTTGCAACGAAAAGGAGCGAGTGGTTCTACCATACGGTGATACAATTGTCCAGGCCGGTTTTTATCGTGCGGACCAAATTCGAGCACAGGTTCTTGGGAAAGCAGTTGCTGAAGATGAGCTTTTTCCGTTCCCGAAGACTGCGCCAGCTTTTCCCAAGCCTGTTGTACGTCTGGCCTTCGATTGAATTCCCACCAGCGCTGAAATTGTTCTTCGTATTTCTCCAAATCGAGATTTCTAACAGAGGATTCGTAGTCAGAAAGATAACAATTGAGACCCTTCTGCTGTAAAAGCGTTTCATCGAGCCAAGTGCTGGCGCTGGTGCCGCCCCAATAACAACACACAATACCGATTGGAACATGAATGTGCGGGAAAAGTGCCCTTGCAAAATAGGTCCCGGCCGCTGAGAAAAAGCGCTGGGCCTCGTCACCATCGACGATCCAGCCTTTTTGTGGGGCGAGAGGGGCCTGATGATCTGTGAGAGTGTGACTACACAAGTACATTCGAATCGAAGAAATGCCCGGTGTATGGCAAGTTTCGGCATATTCAGCACTTTGTTGCCATTCCAATTCCATATTGGATTGCCCGGCCGCAATCCAAACGTCTCCAAAAAGAATGTCCTCCACAAGAATATGAATGGAGCCGCATTGAAAATCCAATGTGGTTTGTGCGAAGGCAGGATGTGCTGCAAACCAGACGATCCATCGCCCATCTGTTCCAACTTGTGTAGTTTGTTTTTCCTCGCCTAGTTTCACATGGACAGTTGCGTGAGGATCTCCCGTCCCGAAAATTGGAACAGGAGCACCATATTGTAAAACCATGTGATTCCCAAATACAGGTGCGAGAGTCGCCGTCAAAGTGCAATTCATGGAACATCCTCCCATCCGTTCACGGTAAATCCGACTTCGTTCCAAGCCTTTGAAGCGGCCATTCGCACAGCGCCCAAAACAGGGGGATGTCTCAGCGGATAGAACGAATGCGTTTTGTGTGTCAGCAGAGGTAATTCTTCTTTTAGTGCGTCCAGCATAATGGGACATTTCGCTTTTAAAGTGACCGAACCCACCAGCGCAATATCTACGTGAGACCCGAAATCCAAACGCTGGATACATCCGGCGAGCGAACATGCAAATTCATGTGAAAGCTGTTTCAAAAATGAAATGCACACCGCGTCTCCCTCAAAGGCGCATTTGTCCAGTAACATTACGAGATTTTTCGTTGGGAAGCCTTCTCGCGCACAGTAATCGCGCACCTTTTCCACAAAAAACCGATCGTCCGAAATGCCAAACAATTGCAAAACGGGTTCGGTTAAAGCCGTGCAAGGCCCTGTGCGGAATAAATAATCGTATACCGTACGGACCACTTTTTCTGCAATACGGTCGCCACCGCCTTCTTCGCCAAACATGAATCCGGTTCCGGCGATTTGAAGCATTGTTCCTTTGGGGTCAATGCCTCCAATGGTGTTGCCTGTACCGTTGACAAGGCAGCATCCTGTCTGTGTGGGAAGAGCGGCAGGAATTCCCAAAAAGACATCGTTGCACACGGTCACACGTGAAATCCCGGTTTTACGCAGAATGTTTTCCAGTTCCGCCTTTTGAGAGGGAAGGTCGCACCCGGCCATTCCGAAAACAGCGTATGAAATTTGTTCCGCAGAAAGATGGGCGGATTGAAGAGTATGGCAAACCATTTGAAGAATTAAGGGCTCGAGGTCTGAAAATCCATGTGCAAAATTTTCATGATTGCTGCCGCCAAAATGCTCCAGTGCAAGAATTTGACCGTTGCGGTCACAAATCAGACAATCGGATTTGGTGCCGCCGCCGTCAAAACCGAGAATGTATTCCATGAGAAACTCTCTTTCTTAATCAAAAAATTGAGGCAGATAGGCGCGGTGCGCTTCCAGCATTTCATCAAAACAGGCCTTGCAGGCATCAAAGTCACCGGCGAGAGGATGTATCATCAAAGCACGCAGTGCCGTCAGTCGATCTCCCGTCAATGCGGCTTCTACCGTGAGTCGCTCATAACTTTTTACCGTTTGTATCAAAGTGATGATTTGTTCATTTGGAGTAACGGTGATGGGAACAGGCTGGATACCATCCCGATGCACAATTCCCGAAATTTCTACGACATCGTCGTCCCGCAGAAAAGGAATGGCACCCTGGTTTTTAATATCTACAATGTGTGTGTGGCCCCAGTCGTTGTGAATGCACTCAATCAGGGAGACAGCAGCCTCGCTGTATAAAGCGCCTCCGCGCTGGTTCAAAAGATCCGGTTTGGTGGTCAAAGAGGGGTCTTGATAAAGTTCCAGTAATTGATCTTCAATTTTTTGACATTCTTCGCCCCGGGAAAGTTCTGCACTTTTCAGATGCTCCAACTGTTTATTGCGCAGATAGTAATAATTTAAGTAACTGCTGGGAATACCACCGGCCATTTGCAGCATTTCCAAATCAAATGGAATATCAGGAATATTGCTCATGGTAGTAACGGCTCCCTTTCCCAACAATTCGGGAAGACGGTCCTGTCCGTGACTCAATGCGCGGGTTACCCAAGACAGATGGTTCAGACCGACATATTCAATGGAAACATCGTCGTCATTCAACCATTTTTTGCAGTCTGCCAGCGTATTCACGGGACAATTGCAAAGCCCCACCATTCGGATATGAGAGTTGTTTTCCACTGCCTGAGCTACAATGCCCGAAGGATTGGAAAAGTTGATCAACCATGCTTGAGGACAGATCTCCTCCATACGTTTGGCAATGTGCAGAATTTGGGGTACAGTGCGAAGAGCATTGAAAAATCCACCGATACCGGTAGTCTCCTGTCCGATCATACCGTATTTGAGAGGGATTTTTTCATCTTTGATACGGGCGGGAAGCTGGCCCACACGAATTTGAGCAATGACGTAATCCGCTCCGGTCAATGCCCTGTCCAGCTCCAATGTGGTACGACAGTTCACAGACAAATTTGCTGCTGCCAGCATACGGCGGATAAAACCAGCGGCAATTTCCAGTTTGCGTTGATCAATGTCCATCAAAACGATGTCGGTAAACGGAAGTGTTTCACGACGACGGATAAGTCCTTCGATAATTTCGGGCGAGTAGGTACTGCCGGCTCCAATCACTGTTAACTGAAGTTTCATAGGTCTGTTTACTCCTTTTGACTTGCGGATTTGATTGCCTCAATTATAGCATCGGCAAAACAGAGTGCAATACGGCCATGCCTTAAGCACTGTTCAATGGCAAAAACAGAGCAGCTTTTTGACTTTGATGCAAAAAAAGTACGAAAAAAGAAGTACAATTTTAACGATAAAAAAGACTATTTGGGGCCGAAATGCAAAAATAAGCAAAAAAGCACGTCAAAATGTTTTCGAAAATGCACAAAAATAAAAAATGTGCAAAAATTGTACAGATTCCTTCCTCAAGTGCAAGAATGCGGGAGTGTAAATGCAAAATTTGTATGCTATGCTATGACATATGGAAGGCCGGAACGGGTGGTGGAGAGATGGGAACCAAAGAACGATATGTACCAGATCGAGAGCAGGAAGGCGTGGATGGTACGATTCGTGTATCATACAAAACATGCCGTGCTTATGCGACATCGAACGTGGAGCACTCTCATCCGGAATATGAACTGTACTACTTAGTAACAGGAGAAAAAACCTTTTACGCCGATGGAAATGTTTACAAGTTGAAATCCGGCGATGTAATGTTGATTCCTGCTGGGGTGCAGCATCGTTCAGTTTGGGATAGCATCGGAGCGCTCTCCAACCGAACGGTTTTGATGTTTGATGATGTGTTCATACGTCCTGTTTTAGAACTGGATATGGAAGGCAACGCTTTGCAAATGTTATCCGGAGAACCTAAATTGTTGTCTCTTTCCACCGAGGGACGTTCCCAGTTTGAATTGTTGATGAAATCGCTCAACGCGGAACTTGCCAACGATCATGTGGGATATATGTGTATGAGCCGCATGTATGTAATGCAAATCATTTATTGTTTGTTGCGCAACAGCGTAAAGGGAGAGTTCTACCGTGAGCGGCGTCGTGCCGCAAATATGAACGCAGTGATGCGATATTTGGATGAAAATTGCAACAGTGATATTACTTTGAATGCCCTGGCGGACAAATATTATATGAATGCCAGTGCATTGGCCCGAAGCTTTAAGGCGGCATGCGGTGTTACGGTAATCAATTATGTCAATCTCCGTCGGGTCGAAAAGGCAAAAAGCCTGATGGAAAGCCATTCATTGCCTGTATCCGTGGTAGCGGAGATGCTTGGATTTAAAACAACAACTTACTTTGAACGGGTTTTTAAGCAAAACACGGGGATGACGCCTACCGAATACAAAAAGCGATTGAAAACGGCACGGGAGGAACGATGAAGTGAAAAAAGAAAGCGCTGCCTGTTATCGAGCACCAGACGGACACTTGGGAAAAAAGGGATTCTGGTTTACCGTTGGACGCAACCGAATTTTGCTGCTCATGCTGATTCCCGCCTTCGTGTATTTTTTGATCAACTCTTACATTCCGATGGTCGGAATTTACTATGCATTTACAAAGTATAATTTCCGAGGCGGCTTGTTTGGCAGTCCGTTTGTCGGATTTGAGAATTTTGAATATCTTTTCAAGTCGGGCACATTGCTGAATTTGACCAAAAACACAATTTTATACAACATTGTTTTCATTGTTGTCGGCAATGCACTGCAAATTTTTGTGGCCATTTTAATTAGCCGTATGGTGGGAAAGGTATATAAGAAAATTACCCAGTCGCTGATGTTTTTGCCATACTTTGTGTCTTCGGTCATTTTGGGCGTCTTGGTATACAATCTTTTCAATTACGAACACGGCTTTTTCAATAGCATGTTGGCCGGGTTTGGCATTGAACCGGTGGATGTGTACAATACGCCCGGATACTGGCCGTTTATCATCACCGCCTTTTATGTGTGGAAAGGGCTTGGCTATGGCATGGTAATCTATCTGGCCTCTATTTTGGGAATCAGCAATGATTTATATGAGGCGGCTACCATTGACGGCGCAACGGTGTTTCAACAGATTCGGCATATTACTTTGCCGCTTTTGAAGCCTACATTTATCACGCTATTTTTGTTTTCACTAGGCAGCATTATGAGAGGTCAGTTTGATCTGTTCTATCAGTTGATTGGAAACAACGGCGTACTGTATGCGACAACGGATATCATTGATACTTATGTGTACCGTTCACTGATTTCATACTTTGACGTAGGACTGGGCACAGCCGCGGGTGTATACCAGTCGGTGTTTGGATTTATTTTGATCGTTGTGGTAAATGCTGTGGTCAAGCGGATCAATGAGGATTATGCGCTGTTTTAGAAAGGAGATTGGACCATGCGAACACGCGGCATAAGACATGAAACAAGTTTTTACGTCTTTAATTTTTTCGCTTTTGTTATTACGGGAATTTTGGCGCTGTTGTGTCTGCTTCCGTTTATCATTATCATTTCCGGTTCTTTTACTTCCAATATGTCCATTCTAAAAGATGGATATAGTCTGTTCCCAAAAGAATTTTCCACAGAGGCATACGCGACTCTGTTTCGCTATCCCGAAACACTGCTGCGCGCCTATGGCGTGACCATTGGGGTAACCGCAATAGGCACTGCATTGGGCTTGCTGCTCATTTCTATGACAGGGTATGTACTTTCGCGAAAAGACTTTGTATGGAGAAACAAAATTTCTTTTTTCATTTATTTCACATCCATCTTTGGCGGTGGCGTCGTTCCTTGGTACATGATGTATACCAATGTTCTTCATTTGAAAGACAGTTATTTGGCATTGATTTTGCCAAGTTTGATGTCGCCTTTTTTGATCATTCTCATGCGGACCTTTATTTCCTCATCGGTACCGGATGCAGTGATTGAGTCCGCCAAAATTGATGGTGCGGGCGATTGGCGAATTTATCGAAGCATCGTTATGCCCATAGCAGGACCTGCACTGGCAACCATTGGTTTATTTCTGGCACTTGGGTATTGGAATGACTGGTATTTGTCTTCCATGTTTATCACATCTCCGGAAAAGTATCAGTTGCAGTTCTACCTTTATAATATGGTCAACAGCGCGGAATCAATGGCGCAATTGGACGCAAACAATCCCAATATCACCGTCCAGAACTTGCCCACAGAATCGGTCAAAATGGCCATGGCCGTTGTGGCAACAGGACCGGTGTTCCTGTTCTATCCGTTTGTGCAAAAATATTTTGTGTCTGGCATCACGGTGGGAGCCGTGAAGGGCTGACAAATTCCCTTGTTTTTATACGACCGGTCGAGTTTATTGCAAAATTTCTCATCACACAATAAGGAGCGTACAAAGATGAAATTGAAAAAAATAGCTGCGGCATTGTTGAGCACTGCAATGCTGTCGCTGTCGCTGGCAGGCTGCGGAGGTTCTGCTGCCAGCCAAACCAGTGGCGACGGCACTTTGGACCCTGTCAATCTGAAACTGTACTTTGTTAGTGAAGCGCCCCGGGATTTGGACCAGGTTGTGGAAAAGCTGAACGAAATTCTGCAACGGGATCTGAATACGACCATTGAAATGGAGTTTACCACTTGGACGGATTACACTCAAAAATATGACCTGGCACTGAAGAGCGCTGGTGACGTGGATTTGATTTACACGGCCAACTGGATGAGCTATGCGCAGTACTGCAATCAGGGCGCGTTTTTGGAATTGGAAGAGCTTCTGCCCGAATATGCTCCCAAGCTGCTTGAAATGATCGATGAGAGCGTTTGGAATCAAGTGTCGGTCGCAGATCATGTGTATGCTGTTCCCTCCAGCAGATTTGTGTACGGTTCAAAGGGAATTCTCTATCGCACCGATTTAGCGGAACAGTACAATCTGCCGGTTCCTGACAGTGTAGAGAATGTAGAGGCATATTTGGATGGCGTGAAAGCGGCATTGCCGGATCAGGGACTGTTTGGAGCGTCCGTGGAGCAAAATGCCAGCGGTGAACCGTTCAACGCTCATTCTATGCTGATTGGCTTGAAGTATAAGTGGGTAAATGACTCTTATTCCACCTATGGCTTGGCCGCAGATTATGAAGATCCCAGCAACCTTTATGATTATTGGAACAGCGATGACTTTGTTGAGGATATGAAAACTTTGAAACGCTGGGCCGATAAAGGATACTGGTCTAAGAGCGTATTGTCGGAAACAGCCGATCCCAGTGCGTTCGATATCGGAAAAATTGCATTGGCATGCGGCGGCACCAATCCGGGCAAAGCTGCTTCTGCCCGCAATGCACTGCAGAAGAACAATCCCGAGTGGGATAGCGATTTTGTGTCCTTCTCTTCCATTTCCAACCTTGCGTATTATGCCGCTCCCACAGCAAATATGATGTCCATTCCGTACAGCAGCAAAAATCCGGAACGTGCATTGATGGTTCTGGAAAAATTGACAACGGATCCGGAATGCTATGCACTTTTGCAATATGGCATTGAAGGAGTCCATTACACCAACGACGATGGATACTATCAGGCCATTTTGGATGCGGATGGCACCTCCGGATATGAAGCCGGCGCTTTTGCGTGGGGCATGGAAAATCCCCAGTTGATGCTGAAAGAAAAGAACAATGAATATTTCGAAAGCATCTATGCGGATTTGGATAAGATTCGTGAACAGACTCCTTTTGATGGAGCGAATATCTATGAAGGCTTCAACGAGAATATTGAGAGCTATCAGGCAGAACGTGCCGCATTGGGCAATGTAATCTCGCAATATTTGACTCCGTTGGAGGCTGGAATGGTTGAAGATGTAGACGCCGCTGTGGCAGAATTCCGTCAGAAAGCGGAAGAAGCGGGACTGTCTAAGATTCAAGATGCTTATCGTGAACAATGGCAGGCTTATTGTGAAGAGTACGGCTATGTGAAATAAAGACCAGAAAAAGCCGAATGTGAAATCCGTTTCGCATTCGGCTTTTTCAGAAATAGAGGAGTTTTTTATGAACTATGATGTAAAAGCCCGCGCCTATGAGGCGTTGGAACAATACCTTTACAGAATGACGGGAAAGGGCCATTCCATAGAGCTTAAAGTGAATGCGGAAGGCTTCGATGTGGAAGACCCGCAGTGGGATGATGCGTATCAAATCAATGTACAGCATGGCGCCGGAGAGATTGTAGCATCCAACGAGCGCTCACTGCTTCTGGGAGTTTATCATCTTTTGCGGGACTGCGGCTGTGCCTTTGTTCGACCTGGAAAAGATTCCGAGCGAGTCCCCAGATGCAACACCGAACAAATCAATAGCCAACGTTTTGTGAAAGCAGCTCATCGCTTTCGTGGTTTGTGTATAGAAGGGTCTTGCAATGTTCGAGATACAGTAGATTTGTTGGAGTGGATGCCCAAAGTAGGAATGAACTGCTATTTTATGCAGTTTCGTGAAGGGTACAATTTTTTTGAACGCTGGTATGAATGCACCAGCAACGAACAAATGATGCCCTGGGAATTTAATTTGGATGTTTGTCGCAGCATCATTCCGCAAATTGAATATGCAGCCCATAAAAATGGATTGATGTATCATGGAGTGGGCCACGGTTTTACTTGTGAATGCTTTGGCGTGCCGGGTCTCGGATGGATTGAAATGGACAACTGGCCTGAGGAATTTACAGATGCTCTGGCAATGCGAAACGGAAAAAGAGATTTGGCATGGCATATGCCGCTGATTTCCGCACTGTGCTATTCCAATGTGGATGTGCAAAAACGCGTCGTGGACAGTGCCGTGGACTACATTGCTCAGCATCCGGAATTGGATTACGTTCATTTTTGGCTGGATGACGGCAATAATAATAAATGCGAATGTGAAAACTGCCGCAATGAGCGCGTAGCAGAGTTCTACATACAGATGCTCAATCGGTTGGATCGGCAGCTTTCCGACCGCGGCTTAAACACAAAAATTGTCTTTTTGGCCTATCATGAACTTTTATGGCCGCCTTTAAAAGAAAAATTGGAGCATCCGGAACGATTCACATTTATGTTTGCCCCCATTCAGCGTTCGTTTTTGCATCCGTTCTGTGATGTGAAGCAGGCGGCAGAAATGCCCAGATATACTTTGAATAACCAGCCGTTCCCACGCAACAATGAGGATGTTGCCGCTCATTTGAAGGCCTGGAACGATTACCGTACATCTCTCGGTATGTCTATGGAAGACAGTTTTGACTTTGATTATTACTGCACGGATTACAATGACCCGGGACAATTTGTGCAGGCGCGTTTAATATACGAAGACGTGACTCATATGAAACAAAATCATTTGGGTGGCCTGATTAACTGCCAGGAGCAGCGCGCATTTGATCATGCGGCACTGCCTATGTATGTGATGGCCCGGGCATTGGTAGAACCACAGCGGCCTTTTGATGAACTGGTCGATGAGTTCTTCCAGGGCGCTTTTGGCGATGAAAGCCAGGAATATCGTCGTATTTGGGAAAATTGGACAAAGGTATCCGAGGTAATTCGGGACCCATCCTCCAGTGATTTTGACCCGTTGGTAAAGGCGCTTTCGGCTCCGCTGCCTCAAGTGAGCTGTAAAGATCTGGCTACGTCTCACTCCCGCAAACTGATGAGGTTTACTGCACAGGTATTCTTGCGGATCGCCGCCTATTTGAAAGCGGAACGAGCAGGAGACAGAGGCGCTGCCGCCAAGGCACGTGTGGAATTGGATCGGTACACCTGTGCGAAGGAATGTGAATTTGCACCGGAATTCGACCGCAAATATTTTGAAGGTGCCGTGGATAAACTTTTAGGCATCAAGCATATCGTGTGATATAGCCAATGGACGAGTGCGAGAGTGCACGCCTTGTCCGCAGCCAGCGGCTGTTCTGGGGAGAAAATGCCGTTGCAGGGGTCATTGCTTCTCTTTGTACAGGTAATTTTTTAACAGGTTACCTGAGCTGGTTGGGAGCGGATGCGGGTTTCTGTGCGTTGATTGGTTCTTTGCCCCAATTCGGATGTGTGTTGCAGCTCGTATCACCGCTTTTGTTCGAGAGATTATCCCGCCGAAAACCGGTAATCTTTTTAATGTGTTTTTTATTCCGCTTTTCATTGGGATTTTCTATCCTTACACCGCTTTTATTTGGAGAAAGCAAAGCACGGTTGACTTTTATTTTCATCCTGTACTTTGTTGCTTACTTGGCGGCGGGTTTTGTGACACCGGCCTTGAATCAGTGGGTGATGGACATTGCTCCGTCGTTTGGCCGGGGAAAGTATTTTGCGCGACGTGATATGTTAAGTGCCGGTTGTAACGCTTTGGCGGGATTGGCAATGGGGTGGCAGTTGGATTGTTTTGTCGCCTTTGGACAGCCATTGATTGGTTTTTCAATCGTGTTTGGCACCGCTATGGTGCTGGCCGTGGTGGATGCGGTGCTTCTTGCATCAATTCTGGAAAAACCTTGCGTTGTATCCCATGTCCCATGCTTTCGGGGCATGTGGGAGCCACTGGGTCATGCAAAGTATAAAAAAGTGGTTTTGTACATGATCTTCTGGTACTTTAGTACGAGCCTGGCCACACCTTTTTTAACGGTGTACCTCATTCAATATATGGGACTGTCTTATACTTTTTTGTCCTCTATGACGGTCGAGACTTTGCTGTTCAGCCTGGTTGGAAATTGGCTTTTTGGAACCGTTGCAGACCGAGCTGGATGGAAGAGAGTATTGCTTATGACAAATGCCCTCACTGCGAGTGCCTACTTGGGTTGGACTTTTATAAACACAGAAATAGTTCTATGGGCGGCACCGTTGTTGTATGGGGTTCAGTCCGTGTGTACAAGTGCTTGCGCAATGGCTGCGCTCAATCTTCAGTACAATGGCGCTCCCCCTACCCGTCGTACAACCTATATGGGTACTACTGCTGCAATTGGAAGTGCGTTTTCTTATGCGGCAACGTTGCTTGGTTCCTGCTTACAGCGAAGCTGGGAACCAATGTGGGGCGGTCAGAGCATTGCCGTTTTGTTTGCGGTTGCATCTGTTTGCAATGGTCTGTGTCTGGTTTATGGTATATTTTGTTTAGAAAATCGTTCGAATGTATCGGAAAAGAATTCTGTTAAAAATCAAACAGATGATGGCGAAAAAATACATTAAAAAGAGGCTCCGGAATTTTCCGGAGCCTCTTTTATGCGTTTTCTACACATCGGTTTCAATAAAGTGATCTGCGTATAGATTCCAATATTTTTTATAAATTCGATTCGTTTGTCCGTCCAAGTTTAATTGGTACATTCTAAAAGTGACCAGAATGTTTTTCGGTTGCCACAATTCTTTATAAGAATAACAATATTTCATACCAATTTGACGCATTACTCCGCCGCTTCTTGGGTTGTTTTTATCATGTGTAGCGGTAATGTAGTCGATGCCGTCCTTTTGCAGCAGGTGAACGACCGCCTTGCTGGCTTGCGTAACAATTCCCTGATGCCAAAATTCTTTACGAAGGGCATAGCCAAAGTCATGGCTGTCATCCATTGCAACCGTTATATACCCAATCGGTTCATCTTTTTCTTTCAAACAAATTGCAAAACAATATTTTTTGCCTTTTAGCCGCGTTTCAAAAAAATGTTTTGTTTCTTCCATTGTTTTTACAGGGAACCATGGCAAAAAAGTATTGACTTCTTTGTCACTCAATAGTAAATGAAGAGCGGTCAAATCCTTTTCCACAAAATTTCTTAATAAGAGTTGATCCGTTTCAAGTTTAAAAATATCCATACCGCTGTCCTTTCGATGAATTCCATGCAGAAAAGCAATTGGATTTTCTGCACCTCAGTATAGCATGAAGCGAAAATTTTTTCATTGCTTGAAAAAAAATAAAATTTATATATATAATGAAGGTAAAGTTGGGTTTCGTTTTTTGGCAGGACTCGATATCGAAACGGAGGCGGAGTCAATGACGGATGAAGAGTATTATCGCCGTTGTGTAGCAGGGGATGAGTCCGGCCTAGATAAGTTGATGGAAAAGTATGGCACTCCGCTGACTTTATACATTAATGGGTATTTGCACGATGTTCACGAGGCAGAAGATTTAATGATCGAGGTATTTGCGTATTTGTTTGTGAAAAAACCTCGCATTCGGGATGGCGGACTGAAGGCATATCTGTATCAATCCGCGCGTCATATGGCGCTGCGCCATAAAAACAGACGAAAAATCTGTTTCAGTTTGGACAATCTGGCCTGGGAATTGGAAGGCACCCATTTCATTGAGGAAGTAATAAAAAATAAAGAGCGAAACCGTATTTTATATGATTGTATGGAAAGGCTCAATCCCGACTATCGCGAAGCATTGTATCTGACGTATTTTGAAGAGATGAGTTATATACAGGCGGCACAGGTGATGAGAAAGAACGAAAAACAAATTTCCAATTTGGTGTATCGGGGAAAGCAAAGTTTGCGGCAACTATTGAAACGGGAGGGGATTACAGATGCGGCAGAATGAGGAGCGTGTTGCAGCGGTGAAGCACCGCATCGTAAAGTTAAAGGCACAAAAAAGGCGCAATCAACTGCGTTTTATAGCAATATCTTCGGTAGCTGCATGCTTTGCAATCATTGTTGGATTGTCCACGATTATGCCCCAACTGATGACTCAGTTGGGAACCGGATGGTACGCCGATTATAAAATGGCCGCCAGTGTATTCAATGATGGCTCTGGTCTTGGATACATTGTGGTCGGTGTCATTGCATTTGTTTTGGGGGTGGCTTTTACCATTTTGTGTGAGCGGTTGCATCGCATGGAGCGAGACCGGAATGAGACGGAGGACGACGATGGTCGAACTCATTGACAATATTTTTCAGTTCTTGGTCACATTGATCTGTGGAATCCGGGCAATGGTGCTCTATGGCCAGACTCGCAAACAGCCTTATTTCCTATTGAGCGGTTTTTATGGATGTTGGGCGTTGGGAGGGCTGTATTGGACCCTTTATTATTGCTTATTTTCATATACGCCACATGTTTTCTATGTATCGGACATTACTTGGATTTGCAGTTACATTTTTCTCTTTATTTTGCAGTATGAATTGTCTAATGCACAGGAACGGACGTTTCGCTGTTGGGCCATGTGGCTTGCTCCTTTGATAGGCATTCCGCTTTTTGCGTTTTATTGCACGTATGGGGATATTTTTTTAAATATCGGCCTTGGCGTTCTGGTCATCCTTGTATCCTGGAATTCTATTCGAGGATTTTGTTATCAAAGAGGAAAGACCGAGGATGCGGTCAAAAGCAGAAGTTTCCACAAAACGGTTATGCTGCTTTGGATTACGGAGTATGGGCTATGGACCACAAGTTGCTTTTGGGTAGGTAGTACACTTTCCAATCCATATTTTTGGTTTGACTTTTTGTTGACGATTGTACTGGCGACCTTGTTGCCTGTGAGCTGGAAGGTGATAGAACAATGACCTATATCGAGAATGTGTTTGTCTGCATTGCCGCACCGCTTTTGCTCACTGCATGGTGTATGGGAAAGGGATATCTGCGCTTTTTCCTGTTCTGCTTTGCGGGGATGGGGACATGTTTGCTGGCTGCTTATCTCAATACTTTTTTTGCGATGGTCTATCATGCAAATGCATTCAGTGCTACGGCCGAAATTGCGCCGGTAGTAGAAGAGATTTTTAAGTTGCTGCCGGTTTTATTTTATTTGGTTGTGTTTGAGCCTCGACCCGATGACATTCGGAATGCGGTTTTAACGGTAGCCGCAGGATTTGCAACTTTTGAAAATATTTGTTATTTGATTCGAAACGGCGCGGAGAATTTTGGCTTTTTGTTGGTGCGTGGGTTTAGCACAGGTGCTATGCACATTGTTTGTGGTGCTATGATTGGCTGGGGACTGATGTACGTATGGCGGCAGCCCTGGCTCAAAGCGGCGGGAACCTGTGCCCTTTTGGGAGCAGCAATTACATTTCACGGCATTTACAATTTGCTAGTGGCTTATGGTGGCGTGGCTCGATACATTGCTTGTGCCTTACCGCTTATAACGTTGTTTTTAGGCATGGGAACAGGCAAATGGTTTGCGGCCGTATCGAAAAAGAATAAAAATATCGAGGAGACATAAAAATAAGGGTAGTTTTGAACGACCGGATAGGCGATGGCTTATCCGGTCGTTTGTTTTCAAAAAAGATTTAAAAATTTGATTTTTAGGTGAGAGTTTTTTTCGTTTTTTGTACCTGAGAAGTAAAGGGGCTTCCTTTATTTCGAAAGGAGAAGTCGAAAAATGCGCGATACAGCAATGCGAGTACATCTGGTGAAGAAGCGCTTTTATCAGATTCAATGCAGACGGCGGAAAGAAAAAATCTACGTATTTCTGCGGCTGCTGGGGGTCGCATTGTTTTGGCTTCGTTTACGACAAAAAAATATAAAAAGTTTTTTAAACAGGGATAAAACCTCAGAAAATGATTCAAAAGTGTGCGGAGATACGAATACATGATTTTATAGGAGGAAAAGCATGGACTATATCACAGTAAAGCAGGCTGCCGAACAATGGAATGTGTCTGAACGGCTGGTGCAAAAATACTGTGCACAAGGACGTGTGGAAGGGGCCAGAAAATTTGGAGTATCCTGGGAGATTCCAGCGGGTGCTCAAAAACCCGTGGATCCCAGAAAGGAAAAACTGGAACAAAATATTTGCTATGAAGATTTGATGCCCTTAATGAACACGCCTTTTGTACCGGGGCATTGTATGGAGACAATTGAAAAAATGGAAGCTGGTCCGCGCAAGCAAATTGCACTGGCGGAATACCATTACTTTAGCGGTCAGGCGGAACAGGCTGCACAGGAGTCGGAGTTGTATTTGACCAGCCAAGACATGGCGTTGAGGTTGTCGGCTTGCCTGATTTATGGATATGCCAATTTGTCCATCGGTCAGATTCATCGGGCCAGATACGCACTTTCACAAGTGCAGCATACGCTGGCCTGTGCAGATGCGCATACTGCACCCCAACTGCGTGCGGTACAGGCGTTTTTTGCGACGGCTGCAGCAGTTCTTTTGCATCTTCCTTTGCCAGAGGGCCTTCCGCCCACAAAGGATTTTTTACCGTTGCTTGCACCTGGATTGCGGGCTTTTGCGTTGTACGTGCAGGCCCATTATATCTATTTGCAAGGTGAATATGCCAAGAGCCTTGGGATTGTGGAGGCCACATTGGCAATGCAGCCGATGGTCTTTCCCATTCCTACGATTTATCTTCATTTGGTAGCAGTTATGGATTATATGAGCCTTCGGCAGTCGGATAAGGCCCAGGAACATCTTCTGGCCGCATGGGAAATGGCAAGACCGGATGATTTGATCGAAGGATTTGGCGAGCACCATGGCTTGCTTGGAGGTATGCTGGAAGCCGTCTTGAAAAAGGACTGGCCCGAAGATTTTAAGCGTGTTATCGCTATTACTTATCGTTTTTCCGCAGGATGGAGAAAAATTCATAATCCAATCACAGGCCATGACGTGGCGGACAATCTGACAACGACCGAGTTTGCGGCAGCAATGTTAGCAGCTCGGGGCTGGACCAACCAGGAGATTGGAGAGCATATGAATATTTCACCCCATACGGTTAAGCGTCATATTTCTATGGCATTGCAAAAATTGAATATTCGACATCGCCAGGATCTAAAAAAATATATGCTGCAGTGAAGCCGTAAGGCTGTTTCATATTGCCCGTTTTTTACACGAAAACGGGCAATGCCAAAGAGGATTGGCTTATGCTATATTGAAACAGTGTAAAGAACTCGTATAAAAGAGAGGTACGGTATAGGAAAATACGGCATGGCGATGGAAAAATGTTCCGATTTTATCAGAAATAAAATGGAAGTCGTAGACAAAGATTTGAGAATGCAGATGAGTGAGGTGTTTTGGGATGGCAGACAGTCAATTCGAATGGGGACCGGTCGAAGAACAAATCGAGCGGGAAGACTGGAATGCTGCGGCGGCACTGCTGGAACAGATTGATGTGCAACGTCTTCCTGTACAGGAAAAAATTTATGCATCTGCTGCGATGGAAAAATTGCCTGAAGAAGTGCGTCGCCGCCCACTTTTGTGTGTGAGAAGAATTGAGTTGGCTGTGGACCGTGGAGATATGGATGAGGCCAAACGAGGTTTTGTGGTGCTCAGCAGCCTTCGGGAACGCAGTCGAGAAAATACACCGGAACGACAACGTATCGAAAGTTTGTTAGGGGCCGTTTCCTTGATGAAAAAAGGTACGGACAATGCCCAAATCCTTTTAACACTCTCCGTGTTGTACAATGAAATGGTTACGCCTCAGGTGACATTTAGTGCTACCGGTGGGCGTCCGAGTGTATTGAACGGGGCAAAGGATTTGTCCCAGTGGGGACGTAACTGGAAAGCGGTGCGCAGCATTGTGCGTCCGATGTTGGGGGCCTTGTTGGAGAAAGAAGGCCTTGGTGCTTCCGAAGCTGCATGCGCAGAACTTTTATACTTAAAAAATGATTTAAACAATGCGGCACTTCAATTGGCGGCAGCTAAAAGTGCGCCGGATCCTGAGATTTGCTTTGCAGGGTTGTGTTTGACTGTGCGGCTTCATCTGCTGGATCCGGCCTCAAAGCAACCGGAAGAATTGGTGGAGCGTATGCTGCGCACACTGGAGGAGAAAAAGGCAACTTGGCTGATTCCCAATGCACATGCTTTTCAAACCAGACTTTTTATGCGTCGGGGGCGCTTAGAAGAGGTAGAGCAGTGGTTGACGCGTTATGACAGCGCTGAGTTTGACCGCTGCTGTCCGGAGAACGCATATGTGCTGCAAACAAAAGCACAGGCGTATCTTGCTTTGGGCAGATACCGTGAAGCGGCTATGCTGACAGAAGATTTGTTGTTGATGATCCAAAAGGATTGCCGAACCATTGATCGAGTGGAGTATCTTTTGGACGGAGCACTGGCTTGCGAGCGCATGGGAGATGGAAGCACCGCTCTGGATAAAGTATATCAAGCGTTGGATTTGGCCCAACCTTACGGCTATGTGCGCCTGTTTGCGGATCGGGGAGCCCCTATGCTGGCTCTTGTAAATCGTTGCATCCGAGAGAGGACATCGAGCGAAGAACAGATGGCCTTTTGGCGCAAAGCATCTGAGGCGGCAAAACAGTTGTCACTGTTGTGTCCGGCTTTGTATGCGCCCGTAGAAAAGACAGTCAATATTCCGCAGCTTACACAAACAGAAGTGGAAGTACTTCATCTTTTAGCGGCCGGAAAAACCAATCGCGATATTTGTGAGGCATTGGGAATCAAGTTGCCGACGGCGAAATTTCACATTCATAATTTGTGCGAAAAACTGGGGGCAGGCAATCGGACAGGCGCTCTCAGCGAGGCAAAAAAACGAGGGATTTTGTAAAAAAATATTCAAAACCTATACTTTTGGACAGTTATCCAATCAAGATGACTTCGATAAAATGGAAGCAAGCGGGAGGGATACTCGTGCAGATGCATAAGGAAAAACAAATGCATGCGTCCACTCGTGAGGCGGTAGCTCGTCTAACCGCGGCTCAACACCTTGTGACTACTCGATTCGAAGAGCATCATAAAATCGAAGGGTACGAGCAGAACCGTTACGTACCGGATTTTTATGGTTGCGATCGATTGTGGAAGTTGGATACACTGTATGGCCGCATCCAGATGGGATACCATCCGGGACGCGGCCAAAGTTTTTTATTTGCGAACATCAAAACTTCTATTTTTGATAACGCGGCTTCAGCATATCAGAGAAGTATGAACGAGGCCCAGCAAATGCGCACGTTAAAAAGCGGAACACAAAATCTGGCTTACAGTGCACGTCGTCAAAGAAATAGTGCGGTGCTTGTGTACAAAGCAGAAAATAAGCCGTGGTCGGAACAATCGCTGGCGCCTTATTTGCGTCGGATCAATTTGGAGACCTTGCGCAAGACCATGCCTTTCTTGGATCGCAGTGAGCAACAGGAGCTGTTGCAAAGTCGTTTGGAGCGAAAGAAACTGGAACAGCAAGTTCGTCAGAGCCTTTTGGAGAAGCGGGCGGCAGAAACAGCACAGCTTCGTATGCAGCAGAAGGAACTTTCCCACAGACAAGATGCTTTGACGGCGTTGTTAATGCGAAAACAAACACAGAGTCAATTGTTTTTTCGCAAAATCAATCTAGCCTTTGATCTACAAAAAGCCAAGATGTTTGAATATTACCGCCGTGAACGCAATCGTCGTTTGCAGTATGCGATGACGACACAGGAGTTGTCTGGAACAGAGGAGAAGGCATCGGATGGAAAGAACAGCCGCCGTGACAACTGAACAGTATATGCAAGCAGTATGCGCCGCCGGCCGAGCTGTGCTGGAAGGGGATGCTGCGGAGCAGTTGCGCGTCCTCAACCAAATGGAAGAGGGCGCGCAATGTTTTATGCCGGTGGCTCACTTGGCAAGCGCGTATCATTTATCCTGGCCGGAGACACTTCTTTTGTATGTGTGTACGGCGCGCCTTGCAGATGGTGTGCCGCTACCCGACAAAGCGGAGACTTGGGCTTTGTTGACAAAATTTGGTTTTACGCCATGGCAAGGCGTGGCAAATTTGTTTCTACCCGGGGCACAAGGTGGATGTTTGCATCCATTTGCTGTAGATTTCTTACTGCAGCGTGCGCCGGGATTGCCCCAAGGCGCACAACTTATAACCGGTAGTGAACGGCCACTGTACCACTCCCAACAGACGTTGTCTCGCATGGAGGCGTTTTTAAAAGGGTTGGCTCGTACGGACGGAGAACTGGAGTCCGCAGCCATTGTTTTGTGCGGTGCACAGGGTACAGGACGTCGGTTCTTGCTGGAACAAATGGCGGCACGGCAAGGTTTTTCGCTTCTCTTGTTGGAAACTCCGGATATTTTAACACAAGAGGATATGGAAGTACTGAGCCGCATTTACAATGCACTTCCCTGCGCTGTGAATGCACAAAGCGCGTGGGAACTTTTGTCACAAGTTCCTTTGGCGCTGTATACTGCGCCTGAACAGGGGCTGGATGGTCCGGCTCCTGCCGGGACGGTTTTGTTTTGCGAAGTACAGCCCATGACGGTTGCGGACAGTGTGCGGGCCGTTCGAGAAGCGTGTGGCGAAGAAACGGCCGCCGTTTGGGCGCAAGCTGCATCTGTTTTGCGTCCTACCATAGGCCGTTTGATGGCTGCCTTGAGAAGGGCACGCGCATTGGAATTGTGTGGAGAGGGAGGACCATCTGCCTTTTTACACGCACTGCGGGCGGAGAACAGTGCGGCACTTCGAATGGGTGCTCAGAAACTAAGCACAGGATATACGTTTGATGATTTGGTAGTCAGCAACGAATGTGAACGTCAATTAAAGGACATTTGTGCGGTTGCCCGGGCCAGAGCCACTGTATACGGAACTTGGGGATTCGGCAAAAAGGGATCAACCGGACAAGGCGTTACAGCTTTGTTTTATGGGGCATCCGGCACAGGTAAAACGATGGCAGCCAGTGTGTTGGCAAACGAATTGGGAATGGAACTGTACCGAGTGGATTTATCTCAACTGATCAGCAAATACATTGGAGAAACACAAAAAAATATCGGACGTGTGTTTGATGCTGCCCGCCGCAGCGATTGCGTGTTGTTTTTCGACGAGGCGGACGCTTTGTTTGCGAGGCGGTCGGATGCGACCGATGCACAAGACCGATATTCCAATGCAGAGATTGCTTATCTTTTGCAGCGCACCGAGCAGTGCGATGGCGTTGTTTTGTTGGCAACTAACCTTTTGCAAAATTTTGATGAAGCTTTTCGCCGCCGAATCGGATTTATGGTGCATTTTACTTTGCCGGACGAAAATTTGCGTCTGGGGATGTGGAAAAAGGCTTTTCCAGCCGACGCACCGGTGCAACAGTTGGATTGGGAACTTTTGGCCAGTCAACTGGAATTGTCAGGCGCAGGAATCCGCAACTGTGCAGTATATGCGGCTTGCCTTGCCGCGGCAGCAAAAAGAACCATTACCATGGGCCGTGTGATTCAAGCGGCCCGCAGAGAATATGAGAAAGAGGGAAAATCTTTCCCGTCCCGTTTGGACGCGATGTTTCCTTTGGAAAGGAGAGCCGATTGATGAAACACTGTAAGCGCGTTATCAGCTTGGTGTTGGTTTGGATATTGCTTTTGGGCCTCGCACCCACCGGTCTCCTGGAGGCGTTGCCCGCGGTGAATGCCTTTGCGGCTGACACCATGATTATCCAGAACGTTAACGACTGGAACACCTTTACCCGCGACGGTAAGGACTATGCCGGAGGAACCGTAACTCTTGCTGCGGACATCGAGCTGAGTGGGGATATCTTCATCAAGGATAATTTCCGAGGCACATTCAATGGAAACGGGCACACCATCGAAATTGCGGGAAATTCCCAACTGGTCAGTCCCACAGATACCAATGGCGAATCGATTGTCAACGTAGGTTTGTTCGGCACGCTGGACGGTGCCACGGTAGAAAATCTGAACATCCGGCTGAACGGAACGCTGGACGGCTCGAAAGTGCGCTATCTGGTACTGGCGGAAGGGGACAATACCTACCGTTATGCCATGTACTTCGGTGTGGTGGCAGGCGCCGCAAAAAACGGCACTACCATCCGGCGCGTGGCACTAACCAACGGCTCTACCGGTGGTTTGAACAGCACTCCGTCCGGAACTTTCCGGGTGGCACTGAACCATTTCCTGACCAATGACGCAAACATCGGCGGCCTGGTCGGTACCATGAACAACTCCACGATTGAGGAGTGCTTTACCGGCATCGATATTCTTACCTACCGCTGGACGCCTGACCGCAAGCAGGCTGTTCTGCGCTCCGGTGCTTTGGTAGGCTTTGCGTCCAACTCTACCATCCGCAACTGCTACAACTCAAATGCCAGCGTGACCGGTTACCACTCTAACCCGGAACAGAGCGATCACACCGCCTCTCAGGCGGGCGGCATTGTAGCCTCCTTGGCCAACGGAAGCACCGTTTCAAACTGCGTGGTGGAGGTTGCCAGCATGGCAACCGAGGACATCACTGATTCCGCCCTGACCACCGGCAGTACGGTAGATGGATACATTCCCATCAACGGAAACTATTCCGGTCGCGCAGGTTATATCTATGCTTTGAAGGATGACAACTGCAACATCAGCCAGTGCTATGCCTACAACGGTGCACGTATTGGCCGGACCGGCTATACCGTGATGGACAACGTGGTCACCGGTGCCAATGCCGAAAGCAGTGCCAAGCAGACCTTGCTGGCAAATCAGACCATTTGGGTGGAAAGCTCCAGCGCCAAGCTGGGCCTGGCTTGGATGTTCCAGACCCCTAACGTCGTGCTGACCCCCACAGAGGACGGTTCCGATGTGACGATTACCGTGTCTCAGATGGACCCGGTCACGCCCCGGCCTGCGGCCACCAACTGGTCATACACTGTACAGGGCGCATTGATGGGGCGCAAGGCCACGCCCGCGGCTCCCCAGATTCAGGCACAAGTGCCCAGCCAGGTGAGCAGCGTGAAAATTTTGGAAAGCCGCACTGGCAATTTGTCCGGCGAGCCCACCAGCTATGATCATTACAGTGGTGGAGTATATCAGTTATACGCACAGGTGACGGGCACTAACCTGGAGCAGGACATGGCTGTGACCTGGTCTTTGGAAGGAGTCACCGACGAACAGGCCACAGTCGATCAGAATGGCCTTTTGACGGTGAAGCAGTCCTACTTCGGTACCTTTACGGTGAAGGCTGAGGCGGGAGGAAAATCCGCCAGTTGTCAGATCGCTGTCCAACCTGCCCAGTTGAGCATATCGCCTGCCGAAGCAGATGTGGCCAAGGGTGGTACCGTGGATTTCGGCGCGGTGATGACGGGCTATTTTTCACAGGGTAGCAGTCCATATAAAGTTCTGTGGGCTCTTTGCGGTGACCATGCGGAGGAAACGTCCATCGACGAAAACGGCACTCTGAGCGTAGCCGCCGACGAGACGGCTGACACCCTTACGATAACAGCGACTTTTGAGTCGGTCGATGCCACCGAGGAAGAGAAAAAACTGCTTCCTGTGGCCACGGCCACCGTCACGGTAAAGGACGCTCTGCAACCAGTGGAAAAAACCGTGACACCCAGTGCTACCGGGCAGGATCTGGGCACGGTGACACTGGAGCTGGGGCAGAAGTTGAAGTTGAACTTGGCCAATATAACCGTTACACCGCCTGAGGGATACACCGAGGAGAACGGTCAGAAGCAAACCATTGGCTATACTCTGACTCCTGCCGACACAGGCGTATTGACCAAGAACGCAGATGAGAGCTACACCGCCGTCAAAGAGGGTACGGTCACGATTACCGGCGAGCTGAAACGGCTTTTTGAAAAAGAGGACGCTTCTGCCGGGGAAGGCGAAGAAGGCACCGAAAAAGCCAAACAGCAGACCACAGTGGTTTGGAAGTCCACGCTGAAAGTAACCGTCAACCCCATTACAGCAGTGGAAAACCGCACCGCGTCCATGGCGGCGGTGAAAGGGTCCAAGAATACGCCGGAGTTAAAAAACAGCACGGCGCAGGACTATACGCTAACCTTTGAGACCAGCGACGGTGACGTGCGCTGGTACCAGCTTACCACCACCAACACTCCGCCCGCTTCGAGCGGCTGGGTGAGTATTCCGGAAGATGGTTTGGTTTACGAGCTTACAAAAGAGCAAAAAAATGCGTTGAACGGAAACGGTCTGTACTTGTGGATGTACTGCGAGGGGGACAAGGAGACCACCGAGGACAGTCCCACCGTAGGCTATCTTTTGAAAGCGGGCGCGGACGGCGTGGCCCAGTGTACCGAACTGGATTCTGCCCCGACAAAGGCTGAGCTGAGTTATAAGCCTCAATTCAGCGTCAGTGGCACTTGGAAGGTGGAAAACGGGCAGGTCGAGGGAAGTCCCTTCTCTGCGCTGGAGCTGCTAAGGGGTTCCGAAAGTGAGTACACCACTCTGGCTGCATGTGAGGTACGGGTGACCGTGCGCCAGATAAGCGGGACTTATTCCAACAGGAACACTACCTTTGTCTCGGAGACAATTCAGTCAGTGGCCGTGGGTGACACAGCGTTGAAGCCCACCATCCAGCCCAACGCCCAAGGACAACTGCCCAATAATAAATTTACCATCACCGTTCCGGACCAGCCCAACGTGGAAGTTTATTACCAAATTTACCCCAACCGGAGCGCGGAGCAGATTTCCTCGGCAGAGTATCCCGACAAGGAAGACGGTATTTTATATGATCCGACTCAGCAGAAGGAAATCGCATATCCAACGGGTGCTTATGAACAGGTCACTGTGATCGCCATTACATATCCCAAAAGCGGTTCTGCCATGAAGGCCAGTGAGCCGGAGATTGTCACCTACACACCTGCGAATCTAAATGCGCCCGAGGCACCGCAACTTGTGATTGGTGAAAACGAGGCCGATTTTGTAGGCGGCAATCTGTACGATAACGGGCAGATTTTTAAATTCCGGTACGCGTCAAACAGTTCCGGCGGCGAGGCATATCGGGTGTATTACACAGTCAATGGTCATGTGCCGGACCCGGATACTGCCACTTTGTACGACCCGGAAAATCCGCCCACTATGGATTTTGGCATGGATAACAAACTCGAAATCAATGCCATTGTATATGACCCCAACTACGGAATTTCTTCCAGCGTGGCTACCTTCACGGTCCAGATGCGCTCCAGCGCCGAACAGCCGGTGGCCAATGTGGAATCCGGTTCCACCGTGCGGCCGTCTCAGCCCCTGATACTTGAGCTGAATGAGCGTTTTGTAGAGCGCATGACCAGTGTGACCAGCTTTTTGTCTGCCCAATACGCGGAATATTCAAAGCAGTCCGAAGTGTTCAGCCAGTATGCGGATTACCAGCGGGCGTCGAACTCCGACGAACCCATTGAGGGAGTACGCTATCTGATTGTGGATTCCGGTTCCAGCTTCAGCACATCCGAACTGCCCACGATTCGGTATCTGAAAAACGATTCCGAGAGTGCGCTGGAAAATGCATCTACCTACCAGTATGCTGTGTGTCAGATTTGGAGTGAAGTAACGCAAACGCAGAACGAGGAGACCGGCCAGATTGAGGAAGAAATCGTCCACTACATCCGCTTCCGAAATCCGGGCGAGATTTTGCTGGATGGCGTGTCCGCAGATAAGATCACCATTCGCGCCAAGCTGTATCCTCCCGCCGGCGTGACCAGCTATCTGGCCAGCGAAGAGGCTACCTATACTTACACAGTACGTGGCAGTGTAGCTGCACCTCAGGCGGTGCCTTCCACCGATATGCAAGGAGGTACCACCGTGGATATTGGTGACCGCATTGCTCTTTCCGGTGATGTCAATACCGAGATTTTCTACACGGTGGATGGCAGTCGCCCGGTTGTGACCTGGCAGGAGGATGCGGATGGAGGGCACTGGGTGCCGGACAATGAGAGTACGCTTTTGTACGACTCGACACAAGGCATCCGCGTGCCGAATGAGGATGCACCGCTGTTTGTTTTGAATGTCATCGCCGTGTCTGCCGACGACAGTCTGGAGCCCAGTGAGCTGACACAGTTTGTATACACGGTGAATCCGCTGCCTCAGGCAGCAGCGCCTACGGCCAGTCCGACGACCGATCCATCGAATCCGACTCGTCTGGCCAACGGGGAGCGAATTATGCTCACCACATCCACACTGAATACAGATATCTACTATACCACCGATGGCAGCGTGCCCGATTATGCAGAGCGGGACGCTTGGGATGCAGAGTATGCAGCGGCGGCTGAAAAGGGGCAGGATCCCGACGGCACCCGTTGGTATGAGGACGAAGAAGGCAATCAATACAGAGAGCCGGCCACTCGCATTTACGATGTGCAGCAGGGAATTTCCATGTCTGCCACCGAGGCGCAGCCCATCTTTTCTGTGACCGCCATTGCTCTGGACAAAGACCGTCAAACGCCGGCCACCTCTATTTCAAATGCCGTCAGCTTTGTTTATCGGCTGGCCCAGACCGATGCGCCTGTCGCAAGTCCCCAAACCAGCGCCGATGCGGTGTCCATCGTTGAGCCAAATACTCGGATCACGCTTACTTCCGGCACAGTGGGAGCAAAAATCTATTACACCAAGGACACAACACTGCCGGATGTTTCTGACACTGCACAAGTGGAGAAAGAGTATGCTCAATGGCTTGAGGGATGGAACGGCGCCTCCGATAAGGAGCGGGGTACCGATGCCAAGGGAATACGTTGGTACAAAGATAAAAATGGAGCCACGCATACAGAACCTTCTACCATTCCTTATGACGCGGCCGAAGGCATCTCTATGCCGGAGACAGTTACCACTTTCTTTACCCTGCGTGTGGTGGCCGTAGTGGCCGATGGGTCTCGGGCAGCCAGTGAATTTGTGACATTTAGTTATCAGTTGCCCGCTCCGGTGCAAGCAGTGTACGCCAGCCCGGTGGATGGTACAGCCGTGGAATATGGCACATCCATCACTCTGAACTGTGGTACGGAAGGAGCGCAGATTTTCTACAAGGTTTACACGAGTGAACCTGGTGAGGATGATGCGCCCGTAATTAATCAGGATCTTAGTTACACAGAACCAATCGTCGTTACCAAGGAAGTTTGGATACAGGCGGTGGCTGTACGGCAGGGCGTCAAGAGTGTGGTATCTACTTATCATTATACGGTGGCTCCCACGGCACAGTCGCCAGTTATCTCACTGCCCAGCGGCAGTGTGGTGTCCAAGGGAACCCGAGTGAACTTATCCGGAGAAGGAATCATCGTGTTTACGACGGATGGTACCGACCCGAAGGCCGTTGATTCTGAAAAACAGTACGGTACAATCGTCAATTTGGATGCAGACTATGGTTCCACCATCACGGTACGCGCATACATTCAACGGGACGGATATACCCCCAGCGATACGGTATCTTTCAGCTATACAGTCTGCCCCGAAGAAGATTATCTGAATATTTCGGTGGACAGCGGGTCTGTGCTGGCAAACGATACCAGTATCACACTGAGCACAGGAATCACCAATGGTCAAATTTTCTACACCTTGGACGGTTCAACGCCCCAGGTGAAAAATGTGTATACCTCTTCGGCAAGTAAAAACTACACCACCTACGAGTGGGCCGCTGCAAATGATGCCACCAAGACTGGCAGCAGTTTCACTCTTTCGGGAGACCCCGATACGGCTATTACAGTGCGTGCCATCGCGGTAGTCAATGGAGGAGAAGGAGGCCAAGTGGCCACCTTCACCTACAAATTCCAGCCACAAGCAGCATCTCCCACAGCCAACATACCTACAGGCGCAGTGGTGTTTGACGGAGCTACCGTGACTTTGACGGCCAAAGAAGGAACCATCTACTACACCACCGATGGTACAACGCCGACCACGTCGTCTCACATTTATTCGGAACCCATTGACGTGTCCGGCTCGTCCAGCACTGTTTTGAAGGCCATTGCCGTAGTGGAGAATAAGGCCCCCAGCGATGTGGCGGTGTTCCGTTATACACGTGCAGGGCAGGCAGCGATACCGGTGTTTAGCATCCCGTCCGGGGAAATTGAGACAGGCACAACGGTATCCATTACAAGCTCTACCGAAGACGCTGTAATCTATTATTCCACAGACGGTACCGAGCCTACCGCGGACAATTTGAAGGAGCTGACCATGTATGTGGCGCCTTTGTCCATCACCCGCGCCGTAACCATTAAGGCCATTGCCGTCAGTGATAAGCTGGATCCCAGCAGTGTGCAGTCCGCGACCTACACAGTGAAAAAGCCCGCACCGCAGGAGCCGGAAGAAGAAACGTCTAGTTCGCCGCAAACCACGGTAACGGATCGGCTGACCAGTCGGCGCACTTACAATAGCACCCAGGAAGGACCGTCCTATTCGGATGTAGTGTTGCGTGAGAGCGCCTACAACACGGTGCTTTCGGCACAGGAAGGCGTGGTGTCGGACGATGCCCTGTTGACTGTAAAACAAATTCAGCCGGAAAAGAGCGATGAAAACGCTGTGAAAAGCAGTTTGGGACAAGAGATTGCCCGACTGTATGAGGCGCAGTTGACGGTAAACGGCGACAGTGTGACCCCTGCGGGCGAGGTAGAACTCGGCTTTGCGATTCCGCCGGAATATCAAAACGGTGTGGTGTCGGTCAGCCGGATCAACGACGATGGCACGCTGACACAGTTTACTGCGCGGCGTTCGGGCGGCATCGCTTATATTAAGACCGACGCACTTGGGCGTTTCGCTCTCAGTGTACCTACGTCCGGCGAGAGTGTCTCGTCCGTGCGAACGATCGCGTTGTGGGGTGCCGGCGCGGCAGCTCTGGCGCTGGCGATCATTCTGTTCTTATTGATTCGCCGCAGGAAAAAGACGACGACGGATGAACAAGAAATTCAAAGTCTTGAAGAATTCCAGGAATTCCAATGACCGGGAATGACCCGGCCATCCATCACTTTTTAAAAGAAAGTAGGCAGACCGATGCTGAACCGTAAATACTTTCCTTTCCAGCGAAACAATTATTACTACGGCAAGCTGCTCACCGCGCGGGATTTTGAGGAGGAGCAGCGCTACTACAACGATAAGCGCCGTCTGGCAAACCGCTTGACCGGTGCAAACGGAATTGTGGCGGGCCTGGGGGTGATCCGGGCCGACGATCTCTCCTTGGTAATTCAGGCAGGCTGTGCTTACGATGCCTCAGGCCGGGAGATCGTTGTCCCGGCCACTCAGGTAGTCAAATTGTCCACCATCGAAGGTTTTGCTCAGTTGGCTTCCAGTTGCGCGCTGCTGGGAATTCGGTACGACGAACAGCCGGCGGAAGAGATGTACGCGGTCATGGACCCCAGCGGCGAAACCCGTTATAACCGGGTGCGGGAACAGTATCGTCTGACCTTGTTGGATGAAGAACTGGCCGCGTCCATTCCGTCCCCCATGGATGGTTTTGTAAGCTGTACGGCTATTTATTCCGACCCGGATGTAGAACTGGTCCAGCGCACCCCGATGTATGTAGCTCGCGGCAGTCTTGTCCGCGTAGCCACTACCATTCGCCGTACAGGAGCAGGTACCGGTGAATATGCATTTACCTACCGGTTGGATGCGCCGGGCTTTGCAGGTCCGGACGGAGCAGGAGCAGACATTGCTTGTGAAAATTTGCGGCTTTCTCAAGGACAGGAACACACCGTTTATACAGTGCTGCGTCCTGAGGAATATCTGTGGGGCGGCGGAAATACCGCGTTGACGCTTTCGCAATTTGCCATTCGGCGCGGCGATGAGACGTTTGATTTGAACCAGATGTTGGAGATTCCGTTGAAACCGGTGGACTGCGATATCGAGAGTCGATATCTGTCGGATTATTATGAAAAATCCATGGATACAGAGCTTGAAGAAAGTTATGATGAACGGCTTTGGCTGGCGCGTGTCCGTCTAATTCGTCAGGGGACATCGGTGATTATTGACCGCGTGGAACCGGTCCCCTGGGGACAATACTGTTACAATGCCCAGCAATTGATGATGCTTCGTCGTTTGGAAGAGTATTATCCGTGCGAGAGCGCGGTACAGCCAAGCGAGGCCGTTGTAAATGTGCCCACTCAACGTACAGGAGTAACGGCCGATCGTCCCGAACCTTCCAGAACCACTTCTTGTGGAGTATTCGATTTCCCCATTGGTATGGGAGGATCCGCACGTCAGGTTCTGTTTTCCGATGAGATCATGCACGGATTGGGACCCGGCCCTGTGTGCGTGCAGGTGGGTGTGGAATACATCGCGGCTGACGGTGACGGCGGAACATCGGGAGAGCTTCTCTTCGGAGATACCTCCATTTTTGCGTCGGACCGAGAGCACAGTGCCGCCGAGCGAGTGTATCAAATGACCACAGCCGTAAAGGTCCTTCCTGAGCGAGGAACGTTTGTGGTGGGGCTGCGGCTTTTGGAGGAAACCGGACTTATTAGCCTTCGCGTTCGGTGGTTTGCTTTCCGCGCAGGTGAAATTGATAAGCAATTCCAGCAACATCGGGCCGGCGAACCCATGCTTTTGGTAAATCCGGATACCATTGTGCTACAACCAAAAAGTACGGCACACATTTCACCGGTATTTATCAATATGCCTAGCGAAGCGTGTACATTTTCCATCAAGGACCCGGAGGGTGGCAGCATTGATAACAATGGTACCTATACCGCTCCTGCTCGAGAAGGCGTATACGAGATTCGGGTAGAGGCCGTCAGCGATCCTACGGTGTATACGTATGCTTTTGCAATTGTGAGTCAGAAAAAGAAAGAATCCTCGCAGGATTAATCGGCGAGAAAGGGGGTAGGGCACGTGATTGCGGTCCTGAACATGGACTTGGAGCCAGTGCGTTTGGTACTGACGAACGAAGTGAACCGCATTGTAGTGTGTGAGGACCAGCGGCGTGCTTGCGGTACATTGTATACGGTGGTGGCCGTCACTGCCCCCGACGTTCGACGCATTGTGGCGGGGCTCATAGCAGGTGGGGCTTTTGAAAACAACGGAGATTTTTTGGGCAGTGCCACCCAGGGCGAGGCGTTGCACCTTGTGTTCCGCTACCGATCGGAAAGTTTGATGACCAGCCGAGAGGGCATTTATGGTGTGGATTTTGTGCATCGCCGGACCATGGCGGAAAATTTCCTAGCGGCCTGTGCCGAGACACAACTCCCACCCGATGTAGCTGTGCTGGTGTTGAACGGAAGATGCGTCAATCTAAGCGAAACAGGTCAGGTTTATTTCAACTATTTTCTGGACTTTGCCGACTATCGTCCGGGCCGAACGGAAGGGTATTTTTGTCAAACAGCGGCGAGTTTGGTATTTGATGTGTTGGGCCGTCCTTATGCAGTAAGTACTGGCGGTCAGATTCCCCAATATCCGCGGGAGTTGGTTGCATTTTTCAAAAAGGTGCAGTTGGGCGGCTTTTCGACCATCGGGGCCATTCTCGCTGCGGTGCGTGCTTTGCCGGATCATCCGGAGCAGCCTCACAGAGGATTGCGTCTGGTGTGGGATCGAATTCTTGGCATCGTTGCATCGGTTCGGCAGCACTCTATGGCTATTTTTCTTGCAGTATTGGTATGTATTACTCTTGGGTATGCCGCGTGGCAGATCTCTATGCGAATATCTGCTCAAAGTGCCGCCCGGGAGAATGTAAGTTACGGTGGTGTGCAGACCATCGGCGAAGTATCCTTGGCGGACGAGAATGAATAAAACCGGAAGAAGGGAACAAAGGGTGAAGAAAGCAAGCAAGGCCATTTTGACCACAGCGCTGGTGTTAGCTGTATGTCTGACTGTGCTGCAAAACGTGGTGCTGGCATTTCACAGTTTCACCAACATCGCCGCCATACAGTATGTGGACGGCGGAGTGCTGGTTGCCCAATATCAGGACGGCGGCCTTGCGGTGGAGCACGTTGGGTCAGGTGGAACGGTGATCGGAAGCTTTAGCGTTCCACAAAAAAGTGGCGGATATCTGGTCACGCTGAGCGATATGGCTGCGGACAGTACGGGCAATGTTTATCTGCTGCTGGATTTGAGTGATCCACTGACCGGCGAGCGTATGAGCCAGGAACTGGCTGTCTATCGACCGGACCGGCTGCTGTTTAAAAAAGTTTCCTCACATGTGCTGTCGGCGGGAGAAGAAGGTGTGCGCTGGCGTTGGCTGACCGTGACCAGTTCTGTCAGTGTATTGGGAACCACTCCCGATGGAATGCAATTGGTGCGTGATGTGTACGAACCTGAAGGGCTGGTACAGGATGCAATCACTCCCAAGAGCAGCCGTACTTATCCTTTGGATCAAAATGAGGGAATTTGGCGGGCCTGGGCTATGGGCAGCAGTGCCGCCTACATTTCCGGCTCGGGAAAATTGTTTGTGGCGAACGAAGAACAGGCTCCGGAAGAAATTTATCCCGCTCGTGTGCTGGACCGGGTGATGTATCCGATTTTTGCCTCGCCCATTGATACCGAGTCCATGTATTTGGGAGAACAGGAAAGCGGAGATCTTTTGTCCATCAATCTCTCCACGCGTGAGACCACTGTGCTGAAAAGCGGAACCGAGCCATTTTCTGGTACAGGCAGCTATGCGCCGGTCGACTTGGTGCAGGCATCTATGGGCAACGAACAAAATTTTGCAGGCGTTGTCAAAAACGAGAGCGAGAACCGTTATGAGCTCATTTTGTCTGTGGACGGGCAGGTGGAAGTTATTTCATCGGCGCGCCCGGGTCTTGCAAAACTTTTGGGTAGCACAGTGCTATGGCTGGTACTTTGGACCACTGCTTTTGTGGTGATACTAACATTGGTTTGCAGCGTGCTGCGTGCATTGGGTGGAAGAAGAACGCTGATGGCGAAACTCATGAGTGCAGCAATTCCGCTTTTGACCTTGTCGGTGGTTTTGTTTGGAGCAGTCTCCTACCGTACATATGCCACTTCCATTCGGCAGAGCTTTGAAAAGCAGGTAGTAGATGAGGGCAATATGCTGATGGCTCTGTTTGGCACCGAAAGTTTTGAAGGAATTGAATATCCTTACGATTATACCGGTGATGATTATGGGTATCTGTTAAATCAGATGAATACCCGTTCTGTCTATACGCGCATTGCTTACTACGAACGGGGACAGCTATACACCGGAGTGGATCGGGATGCGCCGTGTTTTTATCCATTCAGTGTCAATATGAATGTTGAAGCGGACGAATTGTATTTGAAGGCCGCATACACAGGTACCGCTCAGACCGGTGTTCTGCGGGACAAAAATGGCGAGCGGCTGGTATGTGTCACTCCGGTGGGCGGAGTGTCCGGCAGTACGGTGTATTTGCTGGAGACCGGCATTCTTATGGACAATGTACGTGTGTATACCCGTGGGTATCTATGGAGTTTCTGCTTAGTGGGTGCGGTGTTCCTAGCCGTGGTCAGCGGTGTGTTGGCGCTGGCATTTCGGCGGGTACTGCGGCCGCTCAATCAGATTCAACAGGGGCTCGAATTGTTTGCCCAGGGGGATCGCACGGTGCGGCTGGACGATGCCGATTCGGAGGAATTTTCCGGTATTGTGCGTGTGTTTAACAAAATGGCAGGAGACATTGATGTTCAAATTTACAACCTGCGTCAAACAAGTGCTACATATTTTCGGTTTATTCCTCAGAAAGTGTTTCAGCTTTTGGGAAAAGAAAATCTGGGCGACTTAGATCTGGCCAGTGGACAATATGCGTCCTATCACATTCTAAGTGTAGATTTGCGATTGCTATCCAGGTTGACACAAGACCAGGTGAAAGAACGCACAGATCGCTTTTTTGCCATTGTGGACAATCTTTGTGAAGAGCATGGTGCCATATTGCTTACGGACAGCGTTAATTTGCGCCGACTTCAGGTTATTTGTCCTGCCGGCGGCGACAGCGCCGTGGACATTGCACTGTCGGCACTGTCTCGTTTGGATGAAGCGAATGCAGCTACTTCAGTACAAAGTCGGATGGAAGCTTTCTTTTTGGTACATAAGACCGATGTGTACTATGGCATTTGCGGCGATGAACGGAGGTTAGTTCCCACGATGATCAGCACAGAAATGGATGAACTGGCTGCACAGACCGATGAACTGCGGCGTTTTTCCAGCAGATTGGTAGTTACACGGGCCGCCTTAGATGGAGTAGACGAAGAAAACTACTTCCATCGGTTTATTGGATGTCCGGAAGGCGCCGATGAAACTCGTTTTGGTTTGTATGATTTTTACGACAGTTGTACTCCGGAACAGATCCGCCTGATCAATGAGACTCGGGCGACCTTTGACAAGGCCATGGAATTGTATCGTGCAGGCCGATGGTACGACGCAAAAAACATGTTCGCTGTAGTTTTGCGGGAAAACCAATATGACAACGTATCCCGCACATATATTTTCCGCTGTGAAAAGCGGCTTTGAGACTTAAAAAGGGGGTGAAGCTTTGTTCAAACTGCTGGCGAGCGTGCTCAAGCGCATTGTGACTGCGGTCACCAATCCTTTTCGGATGCTGATTGTGCGAATCCAGCGGCTTTTCAACGTCAATATTCTGACGGCGAAGCTGATCCCTGGTCTTACCAAAAAAGTCAAGTCCCTGATCACACTCCGGCCTCAGTCACCCAAGGATTACTTCAGCATCGGCCGGTATTGGGTATACAAAAAGCTGTTCCTCACTTTGATACTGATGTTGTGTGCAGGTGTATTCTTGTACTTTTCGCTGTTTGCGGAAAAAGTGTCGGTACAACCAGTCCAGTCAGAAACGGTGACCACCACGGTTACGTTTGATTTTGACGATTTGGATCTGGCCGAATACACCGGCGTGGCAAATATACGCGCAGCAGACGGAACAGTAGTGTACGTAGGCGATGTTGTCGCAGGCGTTTGTACTGGAAACGGAACTCTGTGGGATCGAAAGGGACGTCTTGTATACGAAGGCGGTTTTGAAAACAATCAGTACAATGGTCAGGGCGTACGGTATTGGCCTTCAGGAAACCGACAGTATGAAGGCGAATTTTCGGAAAACAAATACAACGGCGAAGGCGTTCTTTATGCAGAAGATGGGCAAACAGTGCTGTATGAAGGTTCGTTTAAAAACGGACTGAGAGATGGTACGGGCAAAGCGTACAGCGAAACAGGTGTTCTTCTGTACGAAGGCTCTTTTGCCAGCGATCAGTACCATGGAGAAGGTACCGAATATTACGACACGGGCGTGGTGGCTTACACTGGACAATTTTTCCAAGGAGAGCCTCAAGGACAGGGAACCTTGTACAGTGCCCAGGGCCGGGCGTTGTACACCGGTCCCGTTTACAATGGCAAAATCAATTACAGTGCATTGGTAGGGGCAACATTAGCGGACTTGGAAGCAGCTTTTACGGAAACGCCACGCATTTATTACACCGATACCGAGAGCGTGTTTTTATACGAAGAGGCCGATGTAGTGGTGACCATGGACTGCCGGGTCAAAGTAGATGTGTGGGAAAATGAAGCTGCAAAGGACGATGAAACGCAGACATTTTACTACATGCCCAGCGCAGCGCGTACTACCACTGGCGGGATTCGGCTGCTGGGCACACAAGCAAGCGGTTCAATACGTCCGCTGGCTTGGGTGGTTTCCGATGATTCATCTTCATCACAGGCATCTTCGAATGCATCTTCTGCGCCAGATGCGTCTTCTTCTGGAAGCCAAAGCGAATCTTCTTCCTCGTCAACAGCTTCCTCACAGCAGAGTTCGTCGTCCAGCCAGTCAACTCAGGTGGAGCCGGAACCCCCGGAGTTCATTCAGAAAAATCTGACGCTCTATTTTGAAATCGACTCAAATGTGTGGCAAGCTGAGGCGGATTTGGATAAAACCAAAGTGTTTGTGCAAAAAGTCACAGTTTGCGGCGATTACGTATCGTTGGAAAGTTTGTCCGAAGATGTATATGAGGAGGACCGAGCGCCTGGTATTGAGGACTGTGTGGCGATTCAGCAAATGCGGACCAATGAGCCGACCGCTTTTTCGAACGTTACATTCCAAATGGATGAGCAAAACAAATTGTTTGTGGAAGTGAGTGGTATGAACTATGCCAATCAGATTCAACGGCAGATTTTAGAAAAAGACGGGCTGGTGTATGAATATTGCTATCCCTATCAGACCGGTACGGTGCTGGATGACGGTACAAGCGTACCAGTGATGTACTACTCCATCCGAAAGGGGTAATGTAAATGGCTGATTTTTCCATTGTGGCAGATGTAAGCGCCGAATTGTTGAAATTGCTTCGCGCTCAAATGTGTCCTGCGCCCGTCAGTGCGCCTGAGTCCATCCGGTTGGCGGCTCCTACCGACAAAAACGGGGATTTTCAATTGGGGCTTTATTTGTACGATTTGCGGGAACTGGGCGAGTATCGGGCCGGTGCGATGCAGCGCGGAGCGGACAACATTCGTCGCCGTCCCCCAAGGCCTCTGACGCTGCACTATCTTTTGTTTTTGAATAGCAAGGCTCAGATTGCAACGGGTGCCGAGACCGAACAGCGTATTTTAGGCCGAGCGATTCAGGTGCTGTCCGACTATCCTGCTCTGGACGTAAATCGGGCGCATCCTTATTCACCAGAGCTGGAAGAGCAGGCCGCCATTTCGTTTTTGACTTTAAGTTTTGAGGAAAAAACCAAGATTTGGACGGCGTTGTCGGTTCCGTATCAATTGGGCGTTTATTTTTCCGTGTCCCCGCTGATGCTTTCCTCTCGCAGGCAAGAGACCTTTGCCCGTGTGCGTGAGGTTGAAGTGCGGGGTAGCACACCCCGATGAGCAGACGCTGAAAAGGTGTTTGCCGAAAGAAGGTGATGTGATTTTGATTGTAATTTCCGTGCGGTTTGCACTGCTTTTGAAAGATGATTTCAGTGCATCGATCGTTGCGGATGGCGGGCAGCGTTTTTTTGTGAACGGCCGCCCGTTCCGTCCTGTACGAAAGTCCGAAGGTTTTTTCGTGTTCACCGCACCACCAGGTGCTGCGCACGAGGACCATTGGGATGTGAGAATCGAGAGTGCGCGGTACTTTCCCCGCACAGTACACATTGAGGCCTCGGCCCTTGCGCCGGGCTTGCCTTTGCGAACCGTTCAGATGTATCGGAAACCCCATAGCGGCTTTTCAGATTGCCAATGGATGGAGACTTTCGCCCCACCCGGGTTGTTGGCGGTAGCGATTCTACCACAGGATCCGCCACTGGAACTGAAAGAATTTTGCGGTGATACAATGCGCCTGCGGGGCTATACAGCAAAAAATTTGCTGGGCCGGCGCGTGTGTATCGGCAAGGGCAAACGTGCTGAATTGTTTACCTTTACCTCACGTCTTCCGGATGGAAGCTATGGTGTAGACCATGCTCCGGTTCATTCGCATAAAGAAGGTGAATCTGTATATCTGGTGGCTTGTGCACCTGGAAATGAAGCAGGACGGTGCAGTATCCCTATACATGCGGATGAGAACCCTTTGCAGATTCGATATTACGATGAGGAGGCGATGCGATGGCAGGAAATTTAGTGTGCGCTGGTGCACAGCTAATGTGTAGTTTTGGTATGGCGCCCAGCGCACTGGTGGTGACCCCTCAGAACAAAGTTTTGTGTGGCGGGCCACCGGCGGCCAATATCATGGACATGAAACCTATGGTCAACATCGTTCCTTTTGGCATGTGTTCTTCGCTGGCAAATCCAACAGTGGCCTCGGCCACAACTGCCGCACTGGGGGTGCTCACCCCCATGCCTTGTGTACCGGTGATTCCAGCACCTTGGACTCCAGGCAGTGCAACGGTGCTGCTGGGAAATATGCCGGCGCTGAACAGCACTTGTAAACTTATGTGTGCTTACGGAGGAGTGATTCAAATCACGTCCCCCGGGCAGATAAAAACAACGGTAGGCAACTGACACCCCGCGCAATGCAAAAAACAAATCGAAAAGGAGGAGCGGTCCGGAAAATGACCGTCCGGACCCAGACAATTATGGCTGAGTATTTATCCCCTGGAGTGTACGTGGAAGAATTTGAATCTGGCATGCGCGCCATGGAAGGCGTCAGCACCAGCACGGCTGGCTTTATCGGCATGGCCGAGCGTGGACCAGTGGTGGGAACACCCGAATTCATTACAAGTTTTGCGGACTATAAACGTAAATTCGGCGGTTATCTGTCCGAAAATACGCATGGTGCAAACCGTTTCTTGCCCTATGCAGTAGAGCAGTTTTTTGCCAACGGTGGAGCTCGCTGCTTTGTAATGCGTGTGGCTCCTTCCGATGCCAAGGCGGCCAGCGCAGTGATGAGCTGTGTAGTACTTACCGCCAAAAATCCGGGCAAATGGGGCAACGCCATTCGTGTGACTGTCACCGCTTCGTCGAAAGGAAAGACACAGGCAGTCGCTGTTAGCGAAGATGCTGCCGCTGCAAAGACTTATACGTTAAAAAATGCCGCCGCCTTCAGCGTGGGAGACGTGGTAGCTTTGTATGAGAATGGCCGTCTGGCCGGACACAATCGGGTTTCTCGGGTACAGGGCAATGAGGTGGCTTTTGAAAACGAGTTCGAGCAGGATATCGTGGATACAGGTCTTGTGCCTCGTCGAGTGCTGGCTACCTGCGAAGTTGATATCGAAATTGTATGTGAGGACGCCGTGGAAACGTATGAGACAGTTTCTTTGAATCCTCAGTCCGCCAGTTACATTGGAAACAAACTGGCGCGTTCATCGTTGGTCAATGTAAAAGTGACTCCCGTAGAGGACGTCTGCCCGCCGATGTTGGCGCTGGCCGGTGACGCAGCCGGTGAGAAGGCCGTATTCACAATGTCTGGTGGGGCCGATGGCAATTGCAAAAAGGTGGACGACGCCATGTATATTGGCGGCGGAGATGCCCCCGGCAATCGTACGGGTCTGGCTGCGTTTGAAGAGGTAACCAATGTGAGCATCATGGCCATCCCTGGTATTACCAGTGCCGCTGTACAGTTGGCTTTGGTGTCTCATTGCCAGAATCTGGCCAGCCGTTTTGCAGTGCTGGATATGCCTTTGGAGATGACCAAGCCACAGGATCTGCTGACCCACCGGGAAATTGTCGATTCTGATTACGCGGCTATGTATCATCCCTGGTTGGAAGTATACGATATGGCGGCGAAACGTCCCGCGTATATTCCGCCCTCCGGTGCGGTGTGCGGCATTTATGCTCGCAGCGACAATACCCGTGGCGTACACAAAGCCCCTGCCAACGAAGTTGTCAACAATTGCATGGGACTTTCTTGCATGTACAACAAGGGCGAACAAGATCTTCTGAATCCTGCCGGTGTAAACCTGATTCGAGCACTGCCGGGTCAAGGAATCCGTGTATGGGGAGCGCGCACCTGCTCGTCCAACAACTTGTGGAAATACGTAAACGTACGCAGGCTGTTTATCTATTTGGAGGAGACCATCCGGACACAGACCAACTGGGCCGTATTCGAACCCAACGACGAAGTGCTTTGGCTGCGTGTACAGCGTACCATTGTGTCGTTCCTGCGGGATATGTACCGTTCTGGTGCGCTGGTAGGTGCCAGTGAAGACGAGGCCTTCTTCGTCAATATCGGCCGCGACACCATGACAGAACAGGACATCGCCAATGGCCGCTTGATCTGCGTCATCGGCGCCGCTCCCAGCCGTCCCGCGGAATTTGTCATCTTCCGCATCACCCAGAACATGAAAGAGTGACGCCGCGATCGGCGAAGTGAACGAAAGGAAGGATAACAATTATGGCAGTCAATACCTATCCCTTTAAAAAATACAATTACCGTGTGGAGATCGACAGTATCGATGTCGCGGCCTTCTCTGAAGTCAGCGGCTTTGACGCCAGCGTAGACGTGATTGAGTACCGCGAAGGGACCGATCCAATCAACTCTCCGCGTAAAATGCCTGGCTTGACAAAATACGGCAACGTCACGCTGAAATGGGGCATGACCGAAAATTTGTCCTTTTATGAATGGGTAGCCGGTATTTCTGACGGTACAAAAGCGGCCGCCGAAGACCGGGTACAGGATATCACCATCTATTTGCAGGACGACGCCCACAATGACATCGCCAGTTGGACGTTGGTAAACGCTTGGCCCTGCAAATACACTGCACCAGACTTCAATGCCTCTTCCAGCGAAATCGCTTTTGAGAGTGTTGAGCTGGCCTTTGAAGAAATGCGTAGAGA
Source organism: uncultured Ruthenibacterium sp. (assembly GCF_963558415.1). Taxonomy (NCBI): domain Bacteria; kingdom Bacillati; phylum Bacillota; class Clostridia; order Eubacteriales; family Oscillospiraceae; genus Ruthenibacterium; species uncultured Ruthenibacterium sp. Next base: position 47,773 of record NZ_CAUWGY010000010.1, read on the forward strand.
TCAGTAATTGCCAGTGCCCCGGCCTCTTTAGAGGCCGGGGCTGAAAGGAATAGATCATGGAAGAATTTGCAACAGAATTTGAGTTTGATCTGCCCAAAGGGTACATCGATTCTACCGGAACGCTGCATAAACATGGCGTGATGCGCCTTGCAACCGCGGCCGATGAGATTTTGCCGTTGCGAGATCCCCGAGTGGTGCAGAACCCCGGCTATCTCACCATTATTTTACTGTCCAGAGTCATCACCAGCTTGGGCACTGTGCCCAAGATTGATCCCCGGGTAATCGAACGGCTCTATTCTTCGGACCTTGCTTTTTTGCAGAGCATGTACCAGCGGATCAATGCCGTAGAACCCATTGTAGAGACTTGTGTGTGTCCCGAATGTGGCCATAAGTTTGAACAGCAAGTAAATTTTACGCAGGCGGAGTAACCCTCTATCCCGAGCAGGAATTGTACAAGGAAATGTCCTTTATTTCTTACTATTACCATTGGGATTACAAGACGGTTATGACGCTGGATCACAAGACTCGGCGGCGGTTCTGCGCAGAGATCTCTGCCATCCACAAAGAGTTGAACCAGACGCCGAAAAACATTTTCGAGGTATAAATCATGGACGTGGGAAAGGCACTTTTGAATTTACAGCCCGAACCAGTGCCGAGCTACAAGTTTCAGGTGTTTATTAACAACATCCGCTTGGGTTTTTCCAAGGTGACCAATATTGAGGAGTCCATCGAAACCGAGCCCTTTCAAGAAGGGGGAGTGAACGATCGAGTCTACTCTTTGCGCCGTCCTGTTAGTACCGAGCGCACATTGGTGTTTGAGCGAGGCCTGGCGGATCGAGGATTGGTTACAGATCTTTTGACTTTGCGTTTTGCCGTGGGGCAGCGCATTCCTCAGGACATTTTTATTTTAGTGGGGAACCGCAACGGAGCCATTGCAACACTTTACCAGGTACACGGTGCAGTTGTAAAAAAGTGGAGCGTCAACGACTTGGACGCGATGAACAGTGAAGTGCTCATCGAACGTTTTGAGGTGGCTTACGAAACGTTGGAAAATCATCAAATCGCAGGAAAGTTGTTGGGCGGGGCCCTATCGGCCTTGGGCATTTCGACCTTTTAAATCTAAACGCAAAAGGAGGAACTGGAGATGCTGCGGCCGGTATTGGATCCTGTTCTCACCCGGGAGATCATCGCACGCTACACTGGATTTGCTTCAAGCGTAGGTGCACCTGCCCCTATGGAGTTGCTGGCCAGCGCTCCGGCGGTTGATGTGCCGCAGTCGCACTGTGAAAATTACATACAAAATTTGTACCAGATTACCCGCGTCCTGCAAGAAAACATACTTGTAAATTTGCAATTGGATTTTCGATTTCTGGCATTGCATCTGTCCAATGCGCTGGAACAGGCCGAGCGTGCTGGAGCGCGGCGCGTACGTATGCTGGATAGACACGTGGAAATAGATTTCGACAAGACTGGCAAACTCCAATCCGCGACAGAAAAACAACCGGTTTTGAAAGGCGTAGGTCCTGTTTCCGTCGTACATCTGGCACGAAGTGCCGCACACATGCCGTTGTCCCCGGTTGAGTTTCCAGCATTGACTGCGGATTTTCAACAAAAATCTCCGGAGAAAGAACACAGTCGTGCTCGAAACGATTTGAGTGTAAACACCACAGTATCCGATTCCCTTGTTTTAAAATCTGAAAAAGAGTTGCCTGTTTCCATGCAACATGTACCGGTTGAACGGACTTTAAAAGAAGAGAATCCTGAACTTTCACAAAAAGGATTTACGCAGCAAAGCGGACTTTTAAAAAAAGAGAAATCGGACAGTAAAAGTATTGGGCAAAGTACGCGTTCTGTGCCGCTGGGACATGTAGATCAGGATGAACCGCAGGATGGTCCCGTTTTGGAACCTCGTCCCGCTCGACTGGAGTGGGAACATGTTCGTTCCACATTTCGAAGTGCAGAAAGACAGCTTTGGACACAAGCGACTCTTTTAGAGAAATCCCGAAAACTGCAGACAGCTCTCGCGCAGACAACCGTAGGGGAAAAGCGTATGATTTCGGACGGTTCAAAGTCAAATGGTTCGGACTTTGAAAGTCCGCAAAAAAGGGGCAACCCAAGGGGAACAGTAGAAAATACAAAAGGGATACTATATCCTCCTGAAACAAAAATTGGTGGGCACATGCATGCAAATGCCGAGAAAAGCATCGCCACTGTTCCAGAACAACAAGTGGTTCAAGGAATGCAAAAGCCGATGGCAGAACAAGCTTTCGTAAAGAACCTTTCGGCACCAGAATTGACCCATCCCAAAACGGAAAAAGTGAAAGAAAACACCGGCAGAAATCCAAGGTTAGAGAAAATTTCCTCGGCTCAGTGGAGTCAACGAGATACAACGATTCCTCAAACAAAACAGTCTTTGGCAACTGCCGTGACCATGACGCATAGAGAAGAAACGACAAAGCCAAAAGGCTCAAATCCAAATGAGCCGGCGGTTTTTACACAAGCGCTTCAAAAGGGTCAGGTATCGGCAAAGTTTGAAAATAGAAAGGATTCAAAAGCATCGTTCGAACAGGCTGAGTTGCCCGGGCGGAATGTTACCATTCCCGCACAACTAAGTCAGCAACCTCAGTTTATGCAATCAGAAGTTCCCGCAGCCATGACGCATCTACAAAAGACAATGGAACAAGGGGACTCTTTGCTCGGGCCAGCAGGGGACGGTCGAGTGCAATATTCAAAAACCAACATGCTTGTATCGTCTCAGCAAGTGGCGGAAAAACAAAGTACAGTTGTTTCAATTTCGCCGCAAACTTTGGTCCAGCCGTCAAAAGAGAGTCGTTCTGTGCGTTCTTTGTTTGCGTTCTCTGAGAAAGCAGGGAGTGCTTTATCGCCCAAGTCCCGTTTTGAGCATCGCATGTTGAATTCCTTGGCAGTTCCGCATGCTCGTATAAATCCGAGTTCGTTGTCTACAACCGAGACAATGACCACTTCTTCGCAAAGATTGTATTCTGCATTATCTGCAAAAGAAAAAAATCTCTTTTCAAATGAGGCCGTTTCCAATTTTGTTCATCCCACTCAACAAAATAATGCAGAACAAAAAGTTGCCAGTCTGGCCGATTCCCCGGCGGTGATGGAGTTGCGGAAAAATCCGGTGGCGGCCGCTTCTCAATCTCAGCAAGAGGTGAACGAAATTCCAACGGTGCACCGTACCCGGACAACACACAAAAAAATAGTTGAAAAGGAAGAGGCGTCGCCTTCGCATCCGACGGAAAACCAGATGCACCGAACAGTTGAACGGATTCCATTGAGCGAAGTGGAGCGCATTGCGGATAAGGTATATCGGCAAATTGAATCCCGTCTGCGCAGCGAAAAAATGAGAAGGGGGATGTGAGCAGTGGCATTGACAGATACATTGAAAAATAAGGCTGTGGGTGCACTGACACCTGCCAAACTGGAAAAAGCCCGCCTGGAGATTGTGGCAGGCGCCAACGCGCGCACGACTGCGGATAAGAAAACAGTGATCGTGCAGTTTAATCCATCGGAGTATACATTGGAGCGCAGAGTTCATCTTGCGCAGCGCCGCAGTTTGGGAGGCAATGGAACCCCCGACCAGGGGCAGGTCCCCGCTGGTGAGCCGGCTCGTCTGACGGTGCCATTGTATTTTGATACCATCACCGATTTGCATAGTACCAGTTTGTCGGATGTAAAGAATGCCTTTACCAGTACGGCCGGACTAACGGCTTTGGCCAAGGATCAGTTTGGACGTGCCTCCAATAA
>NZ_CAUWGY010000011.1:0-50539 GCF_963558415.1 uncultured Ruthenibacterium sp.
AAATCTGTTGCGTCTTCGCTTCGATGGTTCGAATCCATCCTCTCCCACCAAAAGTGACCGATTAAAAATCGGTCACTTTTTTTATTGTTTTTGACGGCAGCCTATCCCTCACAATTTATCTACGAGCACTAAAATAGACGGATAGATGCTAACGAAGGTTATACACTACCCGCACTGCACCCGCCTTGCAGAGTTTCTCATCTCTATGGCAACGGTTATTTCACGGTACATATTTCTTCCTATTCTGCACATGCTATGCTTAAACAAACAAAAGGAGGAGTTTGCCTTGAATTGGACCCAAAAAGAAAAAAACTTTTTGAAGGATTTACAGAATGAAGAAAAACTTTGCGTACAGAAGTACCATAAGGCGGCTGAGGCCGCGTGTGATCCCACTTTGCGTCACATGTTGGAAAAATTGGAAAATGCCGAACAAAACCACTGTGACACTGTCGCTCAAATGTTGGATGGAAAAATACCTTCTCAGAACACAAAACAGCAAAACGGCCGCACACTCTCAGCAAAACAGATGAAATCCAATGCCACCCGTGCGCAAAAACAAAGTGACTCCTATTTGCTGAATGATTTACTGGCCACCGAAAAATACGTATCCGGTGTATACAACACCGCCGTATTCGAATTTAACGATCCTGCTGCGCGGCAAGTGCTGAGTGCCATTCAGCAGCAAGAGCAAGGCCACGGAAAAGAATTGGCTGCCTATATGCAGGCCAATGGTATGAGTTGTTAAATAAAAAATGTCCGGACCGTAGTCCGGACATTTTTTATTGGTTTAGAATATTCATAAATTCCTCGCCTGTAATTGTTTCTTTTTCATATAAAAACTGCGCTAATTGGTCTAGTTTCTCTCGATTCTCCAGAAGAATGGACGTCGCTTTCTCATGTTGTTTTTTTACAAGGGTTACCACCTGTTTGTCAATTTCTGTCTGTGTATCCGCTGAGCAAGTCAAAGAAGCGTCACCGCCCAGATACTGATTGGTAACCGTCTCCATCGCTACCATATCAAAATTTTCACTCATTCCATAACGCGTGATCATAGCTCGAGCCAATTTGGTAGCTTGTTCAATATCATTGGACGCACCCGTTGAGACGGTTTGAAAAACAATTTCTTCGGCCGCACGGCCACCTGTATACGTGGCGATTTTATTTTCGATTTCTTCTTTTGTGAGAAGATAGTGATTGCTTTCATCAACCTGCATCGTATAACCCAACGCGCCTGATGTACGAGGGATAATGGTTATCTTTTGCACAGGAGCCGAGTGATTTTGCCGTGCAGCTACCAAAGCATGACCGATCTCATGATAGGCTACTGTCCATTTTTCTTTGTCTGTAAGAATGGCATTCTTTTTTTGATAACCTGCAATCACTACCTCTATGCTCTCCTCAAGGTCTGCCTGACTCGCACTGCGCCGCCCATCACGGACTGCACGCAAGGCCGCCTCGTTGACAATGTTTGCCAGCTCCGCACCCGATGCACCTGAGGCCATCCGTGCGATTTTATTAAAGTCCACATCCGGATCTACACGAACCTTTTTTGCGTGTACTCGGAGAATGGCTTCTCGGCCTGCCAGATCCGGCAATTCTACAGGCACTCGACGGTCAAATCGACCAGGCCGCGTCAATGCCGGATCCAGCGACTCAGGTCGATTTGTTGCCGCCAAAATAATAACGCCTGCGTTTCCTTCGAATCCATCCATCTCCGTAAGAAGCTGATTGAGCGTCTGTTCCCGTTCATCATTTCCCCCTGCCTGACCATCTCTCTTTTTTCCAATTGCATCTATTTCATCAATAAACACAATACAAGGTGCCTTCTCTTTTGCCTGTCGAAACAAATCACGTACCTTGGATGCTCCCATTCCCACAAACATCTCTACAAATTCTGAACCCGAGATTGAGAAAAACGGGACATTGGCCTCGCCGGCCACTGCCTTGGCAAGCATCGTCTTTCCGGTACCCGGAGGGCCGACCAGTAAGATTCCTTTCGGCATGGATGCTCCAATATCACGATATTTCGATGGATCATGCAAATATTCTACGATTTCAGTCAGATTTTCTTTTGCCTCATCTTCCCCGGCAACATCGGAAAATTTGATTCCTTCTGAAGATTTTACATAAATTTTCGCATTGGATTTGCCTGGGCCAAAGGACATAGCATTGCTGCCTCCTGCACGGTCCATCAGTTTCTTAGACATAAATTGTCCAATGGCAATAAACACCACCAGCGGCAATACCCAACTGAGCAAAAATGAGAGGATAGGAGAAGTTTGCTGTATTTCTTCTCCATAAAAAGGAATTCCCGCTTCGTGCAAGCGGTTGGTTAGCTCCGGATCATTCACCATTGCAGTTTTATATACATGGGTCTCCTCTTTATCCGTAAACAAGATTCGATTGCTCTGCTGCTGAATCTCAACGCGGCCAAGCTCTCCCTCTTGTGTCATGGAGATAAATGTGCCGTAATCCACCTCTATAATCTGTCGCTGACTCAGCATAGGCAATGCTAAAAAATTAAACAGCATCAGAATCAGCAACATAATACCATAATAAAACATCAAAGGCTTTTTCGGTTTTTTTACTTCATTCACACAGATACCTCCCTTAGTGGATTTCGCCTTCGTTTTTTTGAACACTCTTTTCTCTTTATAGCAAATCACCATTCAAACCGCCACTTGCACTTTTTTTGATCTGTATAAACAAAACCCCTAAAGTGTCAAAAAATCAAACACTTTAGGGGTTTTGTTTAACCAAGGGTCAGCTCTCCGGCCAAAAGGCGGTATATTTGTTGAGCTCGCACATCTACATCCTGCTCTTTATTTTCTAAATCGCTCAGCATTAAACCGACAATACCGCTGGAATAAAAACATAGCGCCGCTTGTGCATCGGAAGCACTAAGCGCTTTGTCCGATTTTCGTTTGCGCAACATTTCTTCCAAATAATCGCGTACCGTTCTGACCAGCAGGCGTTCGATTTCCATCCTTCGCCGAGATTTTAAAAGGCGCGTCAACAATTCTCGATTGCTTGCGCTTTCTCGTATCATTCTGCGGATGGCGGCCTGCGGACTGGACTCCTTTAAGCTCTGGCATATCGATTGTTCCAACACCTGCTTTTGTTGCCACTCCACCACATCCATAATATCTCGAAAATGATAATAAAAAGTCTGTCGGCTGATGTGACATGCGTCCACCAGCTCCTTGACCGTAATTTTATCCAAACCCTTTTGCTTTAAAAGCACATTCAACTGATCCGAAATCATTTCTTTCATGTCAAACGGCATGGAATCTTCCTCCTTTTTTCTATTGTATCAGACTACGGCCATCGGATTCAAATTCCTTTTGCAAAATGGTGATAAGGGGGAGCAAAACAGTCGAACTTTGTCGCAATGAACAAAATACACTTAAAATTTTATGGAACAATCCAAAAACCAAAGCATAGTCGTTGACATTTCAAACTTGCGAGGTATAATGATTTCAATATTTGAAAAGCGTTGACGAGGTTTAGTACGTGGGAAACTTTGCTTCAGAGAACTGCCGGTTGGTGCAAGGCAGCAGCGGAGCCCGTCGGAAGCATCCCCTCTGAGCAGCAGGCTCAACCGTCCTTTGGACTTAGTAAGCTGTGCCGGTCGGCAGCCGTTATCTTGCCGCCCCGTCGGGTTTTTCCCTGCGTGGGTCTGAGCGGTCCGGTTATCCGGGCAACAAGAGTGGTACCGCAGAGCGTCTTTTACGACCTTTGTCTCTTCAAGAGACAAAGGTCGTTTTTTTTCGGCTGGCACCGCACTCACAAGAGTTCGGTTTCAGAATAGATACCTGGGAGGAACAAATCATGGAAGTGTTGAAAAAAATCAGCAAGTTCGCCGGAAGGTACATGGCGATTATCGTGTTGGCCATTGCGGTGCTGGCCTTTTTCGTACCAGAGAGCTTTCTCTGGGTAGGCAAAGATTACAACGCATTCACGCGCATTGTCACAGTCAACAACCTTTTAATGGTGGTTATGTTTGGCATGGGCCTCACACTAAAACTGGATGATTTTAAAGTCGTCTTTTCCCGTCCGAAAGATGTTCTGGCCGGTTGTGCAGCACAATTTGTGATTATGCCACTGCTCGCTTTTCTTTTGACAAAAATATTTTCCCTCAGCCCCGAACTGGCCGTAGGTGTAATTTTGGTGGGCACTTGCCCGGGTGGTACCTCTTCCAACGTAATGACTTTTCTAGCCAAAGGCGACGTTGCACTGAGCGTAGGCATGACGGCTTGCTCCACAGTTCTCGCACCTTTTCTAACTCCGGCGTTGACCTATCTGTATGCGCATGAGACCGTAACGGTAAACATGATGGATATGTTTATGAGCATTGTAAAAATTGTCATTATCCCCATTGTTCTTGGCTTCATCATCAATAAATTATTCGGTAAATTTACCCAGGCAGTCGTAGAGATTCTGCCATTAATCTCTGTAGTGGCCATTGTTACCATCGTGGGCGCTGTAGTTGCTCCCAACTCTGAAAAGCTGTTTTCCAACGGCATCCTGATTTTGACGATTGTAATTCTGCACAATCTTCTGGGATATGCCTTGGGTTACTGTGTGGGAAAACTGTTGCATATGAGTGACGCCAAGTGCAACGCTGTATCCATCGAGGTGGGCATGCAAAACAGCGGACTTGCCACCAGCCTGGCGGGAACCGTATTTCCGGATTTAGCCCTGGCCACAGTACCTGGCGCACTGTTTAGCGTTTGGCACAATATTTCAGGCTCCATTGTGGCCAATCTGATGGCTGCGGCAGCAGAAAGAAAAAGCGCAAAAAAATAATTGATTCTCAAAAGGAGGCGGTCCCGACCGCCTCCTTTTTTAACCTTTACATATCTTAAGATAATCGTGAAGGCAGCGTAAAGGTAACCCTGCTACACTTTTTTCAGAAAGAGAGGGAACGCTGCCATGAAGAAAAATTTTATCTTATTTTTTAGCCGACACAAACGCATCACAGCAATCATACTAACGGGAACCGTAGCAATGGCGGCTGCGGCCGGTGTCTTTGTGCTGATTCGAAACAAAAACGCTGCCAATACAGACGATTTGAACTATGCACGTACAATCAGGCTGGAAAAGGGAGAAATGACGGACTCTGTAAACGTTTCCGGCATTGTGCAAAGCGCACGGGTCTCTTCAGTCACTACATCGTTGAACAGTAAGGTACTCTCTGTAAATGTCAAAGTAGGTGACGTCGTAAAAAAAGGAGATGTCATCTGTACACTGGATGATACAGATATTCGCCGTTCCATTCAGGAGAAAGAGAAAGAACTGAACGCTCAGACACAGCAATTAAAGGACGCTGTGACCAAAGCGAACGATGCACTGGCCGCAGCCCAGCGCAATCGGGATGCAGAACGAAAGGCACAGGATCTAAAGGTAAACGAAGCGCAAGTCGAACGTGACAAAGCAGCGGCGGCGACCCAGGCAGTTCTTCCCGCATACAATGAGGCCCGTGCCCATTACGACACCATGATGAAGGGTGTAAGCCCTGCACAAGATCAGGCGCAGGCCGCAGCCGCGGCACGCCAAACCGCCTACGATGGATGGCTGGCCTCGGGTGGTGCAACCGAAGGCGATGCTTACAACGCCTATCAAAACGCGGACGAACAAGCCCGTCAGGCGGATAATGCACTGGCCGAAGCCCGTACTCTGTATGAATTTGAACGGTACGCACAAGAGCTGGAACGCACGCGGCAAATTTATGAAGAGGCGGCCGCCCGACAACTTGCGGCGCAAACCGCATTAGAACAAGCCACTGTTGCCCGTACACAGGCTATGGATGTTTGCGATCAGGCAGTGAACACTGCCAGCGCCGATCTTCAACAGGCCCAAAGGCAGCAAAAGCAGGGATTGAATGACACTTCTCTTGCGGAGCTTAAAAAAAATTTGGAAGATACAATTCTGCGCGCGGAAACCGACGGAAAAATCACAGATTTAAAAGTAAATGTTGGCAGTTTGTGCAAAGGTGAAGTGGCTACCATTCAAGCTACCAATGAGTTAATTTTATCGGTGACCATCCCGGAATACGCCATTCAAAAGGTGCAGGTCGGTCTGACTGCATCCATCACAAGCGATTCAAGTCCTGCGGCTCTGCAAGGAAAGGTATCGCGCATTTCTCCCACAGCCGGAACTTCTGGAGAGGGAGAAGGCGCTTCGACAGGTTTTTCGGCAGACATCGCGATACAGGATCCGGAGCAAATCTACATTGGAGCCAAAGCGAAAGCAGAGATCGTGCTGAGCCAAAAAGAAAACGTATACTCTGTTCCTCTGGATGCGATTCGCAACGACGCACAAGGACAAGATGTGATATATGTACGCAAAAAAGAAGGAAACTTTTCCCCCATCTCCGTACAAGTAGGCATGAAAAATGACTATGCCGCAGAAATCAGCGGAGCACAACTGACCGACGGGATAGAAGTATTGGCAGACGCCTCTTCTCTTCCCGAAGGGGAAGGCGGGGACATCCAATGAAACCCCTGATTGAAATGCATGGTATTTTCAAGACCTATAATGTAGGCGCAGAAAACGAACTGGAAATTTTACATGGCATTGATCTTCAAGTATGGCCCGGCGAATTTGTGGCCATTGTCGGCGAGAGCGGCAGCGGCAAATCCACACTAATGAATATCATTGGCGTATTAGACAAGCCGACGGCGGGCCTCTACTTTCTGGATGGAGTGGACGTTCGCACGGCAGGGCGGGATGAGATGAGCGAAGTACGAAACAAAAAAATTGGGTTTGTATTTCAAAATTTTAATCTGATTGCTCGCACTACGGCTCAACGCAATGTAGAGCTGCCTATGTTGTATGCGGGAGTATCTGCTGCTGAACGCCAATCGCGCGCCACCGAACTTTTGCGCCGTGTGGGAATGGAGCAGCGCCGATTCCATCAGCCGAATGAGCTATCCGGTGGGCAAAAGCAACGAGTGGCCATTGCCCGCAGCCTTGCCAACGACCCCGCGATTCTTTTGGCGGACGAACCCACCGGTGCGCTTGATTCTCAAACCAGCCGTCACGTAATGGATATTTTTCATGAACTTCATCGCCAGGGAAAGACCATCGTTCTGATCACCCACAGTCAGGAACTGGCGGCAGAATGTCCCCGCATCATCACGTTGCGGGATGGAGCCATTGTGGCAGACCATCGAAAGGAGGCCATGCTTCATGCCGCTTTCTGAAAATATACGTTTGGCGCTCGGCAGCCTACGCGCTAATAAGCTGCGAGCCCTTTTGACTATGCTGGGTATTATTATTGGCATCGGGGCGGTCATCGCTATTATCACCGTAGGCGATTCACTCTCCGGGTCCATTGCGCAGGAGATGGCCAGCCTGGGCGCCCGAAATATAACACTTTCTGTAAGCCAGAAAGACGACCCGTTCTCAAATACAAATTTTGACGAACTTGATTCCCTCGATCAGGATCGTTTGTTTGAAAATTTTGAATATCGAGATCCAGAACCCAGCGATCTCTTGACCGATGAAATCCTGAAAGACTATCAAAGAACCTTTGCGGATCAATTAAAAACGATCGTGATTCGAGAGGAATTCGGAAATATTACAGCCAGCAACGGACGTCACAAAGCCGAAGGACAATTATTGGGCGTATCCCCGGACCAAGCGATTCTTGCCAAACTGGATCTTTTGGCCGGAAGATTTATTACAGAACGTGACCGCGCGGATAGCCGGGCCGTGGCCGTAGTCAGCGATCGGTTTGTTTCACAATTTTTTGGCAGCCATCCCCAACCTGCCGATGTTCTTGGTAAAAGTTTTCGAACCGAGGCGAACAATATTCCTCTACGGCTGTATATTGTAGGTGTATACCGTTACAAACAGGAAGGAAAAATAAAACCAACCTCCACCGAGGTATACATTCCTGTGGACAGCGGTGTTCGGCTTTTACAGCGAACCCCAGGTTATCAAAATCTAACGCTGCAAACACAGGACGGTGTGGACAGCAAGCAGTTCATGGAAAGGACCAAGACCTACTTCGACAGCTATTACGCCCGTAATCCTTATTTTTCCGTATCCGTTTCCAGCTTGGAAGAGGCTGTTAAATCCATGGACAAGGCAATGCAAAACATGAAATTGGGCATCAGTGCGATTGCAGCCATTAGTCTTTTGGTGGGTGGCATTGGTGTGATGAACATTATGATGGTCTCTGTTACGGAACGGACTCGAGAAATTGGCATACGCATGGCCTTGGGTGCAAAAAGCCGAATCATTTTATTTCAATTCATTGTAGAGGCCGTTATCATTTGTCTGATTGGAGGCTTCATTGGCCTGGCGCTGGGCATGAGTGTCGGAAGTGTCGGTGCGGCAATCATGCATTACCCTGTGCGCCCCTCGATTCCAGCGGCCATCATTTCTGTAATTTTTTCCATGGCCATTGGTGTATTTTTTGGTTATTATCCAGCACGTCGGGCCGCACAATTAGATCCCATCGAAGCACTTCGATATGAGTGATTTCTCTTTCATAGGAGCCAATCATCGTGTACAATAAAAGTGAATCGATTTATTTTTCTAAGAGGTGGTTTTGAATGGCCTATACCATTTTAATTGCCGAGGACGACCAGGACATTACCAATCTGGTACGCTTATATTTGGAGAGCAGCGGATATCAAGTATTATGCGCCCCCGACGGTGCCGCTGCTCTGGAATTGGCACGTACCCACCCTGTGGACATGGCAGTTTTGGACATTATGATGCCTAGGATGAACGGGTATGAACTGACTCGCAATCTCCGCGCCATAAGCAATATGCCTATTTTGATATTATCGGCCAAAAATGCCGACAGTGACAAAATTCTGGGATTGGAATTGGGCGCGGATGACTATTTGACCAAACCCTTTAACCCGCTGGAGATCATCGCACGAGTAAAAGCCAACCTGCGTCGGGTTTACGAACTGAATACCGGTCAGACTTCCTCGGCGAAAACGTTGGGACCTCTTCGGCTGGATTCAAGTGCCCTTCAAGTAATCAAAAACGGCATTCCCATCGCGCTCACTCCCACCGAATACAAAATTCTCTCTTGCCTGATGAGCGCTCCGGGCCGTATTTTTACAAAAGTACAGTTGTATGAATCCGTCAGTGGGACCTACTTTGAGAGCGATGAAAACACGATGATGGTCCATATCTCCAAGTTGCGGGACAAAATCGAAGACGATCCGCGCCACCCGCGCTTCATTATTACTGTGAGAGGGTTGGGATACAAAATTGAAGCTGTGGAATAAAAGTTCGCACTACTTTCATACATTGTTGCGCTGTTTTACAATTTTCAGTCTTCTTTTAATGACTGTGGGCGCACTGCTGCTCTCCTGGGCCATATGGGACAGTTCCAACACTCTTATCTCGCTTTCTCAACGAGATCTCTCTCCATATGAACCTTCCCTGCGCCGTGGCCAATACGAGCGCTTTCCAAGTGAGACTTTTTTGGGACAAGGTGGATTCATCGAGATAGCGGATTCCAGCGGAAAAATTCTTTATAGTCCCAAAGAATCGATGCAGGATTTTTCTCCCGATGAATTGGCTTGCATCCCAACTCACCAACAAGGAGTTTTTCGTACAGTAAGCCGTTGGCAAAGCGAACAAGGGGAAATGACACTGGTCTCAAACGATGCGGTATCATCTGATGACAATCTTTCATCTCTGGAACCTCTGATTCTGCGCCCAGACGGCACCATTGCCTATGGCTCTATTGCGGGTTATTCAGGCAAAATGCTAGATGACAAATGCTATGGATATCTGACACAGACTTTGCCTGAAGGATACTTTATTTGGAAATATCCCTTTTCAGACGAAGCCGGCCAACCGAAATGGCTAATTTTATATGAGTCCTCTGCCGCATCCTTGGGCGGTAAACTAGGCACCATTTGGTTGCGCACCATCCTTTTGTTTTTGCTTCTCTACGCCGCACTTCTTTTCGGCACATCCCTCTGGCTCAGCCGTCGAGTACGCCGGCCTTTGAATCAACTGAATCAAGGTCTTTCCGCACTCGCTTGTCAACAATCGTACCAACCCATCCAATACCGCGGTCCTTTGGAATTTGAACAAATCTGCCACTCGTTTAACCAATTGGCAAGCCGTTTGCAAAAAAGTGAACAGCAACGCAAGGCGCTGGAACAGAATCGCCAAAAACTATTGGCCGATATTTCTCACGATTTAAAAACTCCTATTACTGTGATCCAAGGCTATGCCAAAGCGGTACACGATGGCCTTGTCCCCCCGGAAAAAGTTCCGGATTATCTAAATATCATTGAGCAAAAGGCAACCAGATTAACGGATTTGATTGATGCATTTCACGAGTATAGCAAATTAGAACATCCGCAATTTACTCTTCACACCCAGCCGATGGACCTTTGTGAGGTTCTGCGAGAATATCTTGCTTTCAAATACAACGAACTGGAACTCACTGGATTTTCTCCTCAAATCGAGATTCCTGAAGAGCCGATTCGCTGTTCCGTAGACAAAAATGCTTTTATAAGAGTTCTTGAAAATTTGGTGGGCAATGCCATCAAATACAATCCGCCCGGTACTCAGTTGTTTTTTACGTTATCCGCCCAAAACGGATGGGCACAACTGCTGATTGCCGACAGCGGAATTGGTATTCCGCCCGAATTGGCCGAACGTATTTTTGAACCCTTTGTGGTGGGAGAGGAAGCTCGTACCAACCGCCAAGGTTCTGGATTGGGATTGGCCATCAGTCAAAAAATCATCTTGGCGCACGGCGGAAACATCCGTTTGATACAGCCGCCGGATTCTGGATATGGTACAGAATTTGAACTGACAATTCCGCTTTTGGATACATAACAAAAAAAGACCGGATTTTTTATAAAATCCGGTCTTTTTGATTTTGTCTTCGTCGGTCCGCCAATGCCCTATTTTTTAAAACTGGCCTACTCCGTACGCTTCATCCTATATCCGATAAAAATACACAGAGCACCTGAAACGTATCAACCAATTTTTCGCAGCGAAACCGAAAAATGATTTTTAGTGTCCGGATTCCATATCCTCGCCCTGCACAAAAGCGCGCAGCAATTCTAAAAAACGTTTGTGGTGGGAATTGCCGCGTAAAGTTTTATAATGGACCCCAAACGAAACACTTTCCATCCCTTCTACCGGAATATAGCACAAATCCGAAACGCGGGCACTGGGAATGTCCGGTACAAGTGAAAATCCAAATCCTGCCCGCAATAAAGTAATGGTTCCCTCATATCCGTCCGTAAAATAGACCTGTCCTCCTCGGCGCTGATGCAACACTTCCCCTTGCGCGTGAATCACGGCCTCGGGACCTTTATGCGGGGTACAGGCCACCATGTCTCCATTCAACTGATCTATGGTCAGATAAGAAGACAAAGCCAACGGATTCTCTTTTCCACATACACACACAATGGGACACCGCGCCAACTCCTGGTAAGGCATAGCACTTTTCTTTCTGTTTGCGCTGTGGTAACCAAGCATCATATGGATGCTCTCATCTTCGAGCAAATTGGATAGGGATTCAAAAGGAAGCAGCCGCACCTCCGGACTTAAGAGAGGGTATTCCGCACGTAAAAGGCGTAAAGGTTCTGGCAAAAAATCCATCTCAAACTGATTATGACACCCGATGCGCATCGGCAGAGATTTCTCATCCTGAGTTCCGTGAAGCCGAGCTCGGGCAGCTCCCGCCAACTGCAAAATACGGTCGGCGGATGGAACAAATTGCGCTCCTTCCCTCGTCAGTTCCACACTGCGGCTGGTGCGCACAAACAATTGTACCCCCAGTTCGGCCTCCAGTGCAGCAATTTGATGACTGACAGCCGGCTGACTGATCCTTACCGCTTCAGCCGCTTTCGAAAAGTTCAAAAATTCTGCAACAGCGAGAAAACATTCCAATTGCGTTGTGTTCATTTTTTCCACCTCTCTATGGATATCAATTCATCTTTTTTATAGATTATAAGAGATTTGTATTTCACTTTCAAGAAAAGTTGCGGTATAAAATGATAAGGTTCCGAATATTTTCGAGCCTAAGCATTTGAAAGGAAGGCAGATCATGAAACGGGATGACCACCGCACAGCCTTGAACAATTTTAAACGCATCCACGCGGGCATTGAAATTTCCATCGGGCGATTTTTTGCACGCAAAGAGCTGACTGCCGCTCAGGGACATATTCTTTTGTATATCCTTGCTCGGCCACAGCAGCGCCTTTGTTCTACCGAGCTGCACCGAACGCTTGGATTGTCACGGGCTACCGTGAGTGAATTGTTAAAAAAGCTTCGGGAAAAAGGATTTATCACCTTTTATACCGCACCGGAAGACGAACGGCAAAAACAAATTGTTCCTACAACCAAGGCGCTGGATTTGAAACTCCCGTTGGATCGGCTTGCCACGCAAACCGAAAAACAAATCTTCGCCGGCTTTTCCCCGCAAGAAATGGAGACTTTGCTCTGCTTTCAGATGCGCATCTTGGAAAATTTGAACAACAAGGAGGATAACTGCAATGGGAACCGTTCTCAGTCAGATACGGCAGTATAAAAAACAGACAATCCTTACGCCTATCTTCGCCGCTTTAGAAGTGGTGATGGAAGTCCTTTTGCCTTTTGTAACGGCAATGATCATCGACGAAGGGCTTCAAAAGGGCAATGTGGACAATGTACTTCGTTATGGAGTTTTAATGGTTATAATGGCGGCACTAAGTCTTTTATTTGGCGCGCTGGCAGGAAAATATGGCGCCAGCGCTTCGGCCGGACTTGCATGCAATCTGCGCCAAAGCTTGTATGACCACGTGCAAGAATTTTCTTTTTCCAATATCGATCATTTTGGCACAGCCAGTTTGGTAACACGCATGACCACCGACGTGACCAACGTGCAAAACGCTTTTCAAATGATTTTGCGTATTGCCGTGCGTGCTCCTTTGATGCTGGTGTGCAGTATGGTGATGGCTTTTCTCATTAATCCGCGTTTGAGCGGAGCCTTTGTGGTAGGTATGTTATTCCTGGCCGCAGTGTTGGCAATCATTGTGCGGGCTACCTTAAAGCTGTTTGACATTGTATTCTCCAAATACGATGATTTAAACGCCAGCGTTCAGGAAAACGTATCCGCCATTCGAGTGGTCAAGGCCTACGTACGCGAAGGATATGAAAACGAAAAGTTCACTCGAGCAGCCGACAACCTTTATCGGCTGTTTGTGAAAGCAGAGGGATTGCTGGCCTTCAATAACCCTGCCATGATGCTGGTAATTTACAGTTGTATTCTTGCGGTCGCCTGGCTGGGCGCCCAGTTTATTGTTGGCGGCAGCATGACCACCGGTGAATTGACCTCTATGTTAAGTTACATCATGTCCATCATGATGTCTCTGATGATGTTAAGCATGATCTTTGTAATGATTACCATGAGCAGTGCCAGTGTGCGGCGTATCGAGCAGGTACTGAAAGAAAAACCCGAACTGCACAATCCCGCCGAACCTGTGAAAGAGTTGACCGACGGAAGCATCGATTTCGACCATGTGTCTTTTGCTTATCGTCATGGCAGCGGGAAAAAGGTGTTGAGCGACATTGATATACACATTCGTTCCGGTGAGACCATTGGTATCATCGGCGGTACAGGGTGTGGCAAAACAAGCCTTGTGAATTTGGTCAGCCGCTTGTACGACGTCGATGAGGGAACCGTTCGAGTAGGCGGTCGCGACGTTCGGGAATACGACATGGATACCTTGCGCAATCAGGTGGCTGTGGTTCTTCAAAAAAATGTTCTCTTTTCCGGCACAATTTTGGAAAACCTGCGTTGGGGTGATGAAAACGCTACAAGAGAACAATGCGAAGAGGTATGCCGCGCCGCTTGCGCCGATGAGTTTATCCGCCAGCTTCCCAAAGGTTATGACACTTACATCGAACGAGGCGGTACAAACGTTTCCGGCGGACAAAAACAACGTTTGTGCATCGCCCGAGCTCTTTTGAAAAATCCAAAAGTACTGATTTTGGACGATTCCACCAGCGCCGTAGACACAGCTACAGACGCATCCATTCGAGCGGCTTTTTCTAAATACATTCCTGGAACTACTAAGTTGATCATTGCTCAGCGTATCTCCAGTGTACAGCATGCCGATCGTATTTTGGTTCTGGACGGCGGCCGGGTAGACGGATTCGGTACTCACGAGGAATTGCTGAAGACAAACGAAATTTACAAAGACATTTATGAATCTCAAAGTAAGGGCGGCGGCGATTTTGACCAGCCCGGTAAGGAGGTATGCTGATATGAAACAAAAACGCTTTGAAGCTGCTTCCATGCAAAGTTTGGGCCGGCTGATCCGGTACATGCTGCACAACTATAAAGCGGCCTTCACCTTGGTGGTTGTATGCATTCTTTTGGCTGCAATTGCTACCTTGCGAGGAACTGTTTTTATCCAGTCCTTGGTGGACGATTACATTCTTCCGATGCTAAGCACTGAAAATCCGGATTTTTCCCCTTTGGCTGGAGCGCTGACAAAGTTGGCGGCCCTGTATGCCGTAGGCATTGTTGCCGCCTACGGTTATAACCGGATCATGGTCAATGTTAGCCAAGGAACCATGAAACGACTGCGCATTCAACTGTTCACACGCATGGAATCGCTTCCCATCTCTTATTTTGACACGCACGCCCATGGCGACATCATGTCCGTATATACCAATGACGTGGATACTCTGCGCCAATTTTTAAGTCAGAGCGTACCTCAAACCATCCACGCCGCCGTAACGCTGGTAGTAACGCTGGTAAGCATGCTGATTCTGAATATCCCTCTTTCCATTATCACTCTGACAATGGCCTGTGTAATGTTATTTGTCACTCGCAAATTGTCTGGTTTGTCGGGCAAATACTTCGGTCTGCAACAACGGGATTTAGGCGCTGTGGATGGATATATTGAAGAAATGCTGGATGGCCAAAAAGTGGTCAAAGTATTTTGCCATGAAGAACAGGCCAAAGCTGATTTTCGTGTACTGAACGATAAACTGCGGGAAAGCGCTGACAAAGCCAATGCTTATGCCAACATCACTATGCCTATTAATGCCAACATCGGTAATTTAAGCTATGTCCTGTGCGCGGTATTGGGCGCACTGCTGGCGCTGAATGGCGTAGGCGGCGTAACCGTAGGCACCATCGTGGCTTTTGTAAGTCTAAACAAAAGCTTCACACAGCCAATTACTCAAATCAGTCAGCAAATGAACTCCATCGTCATGGCAGCCGCTGGTGCACAGCGCGTTTTTGAGATGATGGATCAAACTCCTGAACAGGACAATGGCTATGTCGAAATGGTCAATGCCAAAGAACAGGCCGACGGCACCTTGGTCCCTTCCGATGAGCGCACCGGCGTATGGGCTTGGAAACATCCTCATAAAGCGGATGGCTCTGTGACGTACACCAAATTGGAAGGCGGTATTGTGTTCGACGGGGTAGATTTTGGCTACACCAACGAAAAAATTGTGCTACACGATATCAAACTGTACGCAAAACCGGGCCAAAAGATTGCCTTTGTAGGTTCCACCGGTGCAGGAAAAACCACGATCACCAATCTTATTAACCGATTTTACGACATTCAGGACGGCAAAATTCGCTACGATGGAATCAATATTACTAAAATCAAAAAGCCCGCTCTGCGCCGCACTTTAGGAATCGTTTTGCAAGATACGCATCTGTTTACCGGAACCGTCATGGACAACATTCGCTACGGCAAGTTGGATGCCACCGATGAGGAATGCATCGCCGCGGCCAAATTGGCCAATGCACATAGCTTCATTGAGCGGTTGCCTGACGGATATAATACCTTATTGACCGGAGATGACGCCAACCTCTCTCAGGGTCAACGCCAGCTTTTAGCCATTGCGCGAGCTGCTGTAGCCGACCCACCTGTGCTCATCTTGGATGAAGCAACTTCGTCCATTGATACTCGAACCGAAGCTTTGGTCCAAGCCGGAATGGACGCCCTGATGTGCGGGCGTACCACCTTTGTAATCGCACACCGATTGTCCACAGTGCGCAACGCCGACTGCATTATGGTATTGGAACATGGCCGTATCATTGAAAGAGGCACCCACGATGATCTGATTGCCCAAAAGGGACGTTATTATCAATTGTATACGGGTAACTTTTCTGAACAACCGGCCTAACAAGTCTGACAAAGGCATAAAAAATCGGGGAAAAGCAAATGCTTTTCCCCGATTTTTATGTTTCTTTCAAAAACAAAAACGGTATGCTGTCGCACTACCGTTTTCCAAAACCCTCTCTATGTTTTTAAAATCACTTGCCCGTTTATTCCTTGGAAGACGGCAATTGTCCAATGATCTTCCGGCAAGCCCCGCAAATATTTCGCCCTTCATAACTTACCACGTCTTCTGCGCTGCCGCAGAAAATACAGGCAGGCTGATACTTTTTAAGAACGATATTGTCACCATCGACATAAATTTCTAAGGACGCGTTTTTGTCAATATGCAGATTATGCCGCAGTTCAATGGGCAATACGACTCGTCCTAAATTATCTACGGGACGCACGATACCTGTCGATTTCATATGTGTTATCCTCCGTTGTAAGGTGTCCAATTTTTAGAGGTCACCCGTGTCATATCTTGTATTTTAGTATACAAAAAATTCCATTAATTGTCAATATATGGAATAAAAGAGATTTTTTGGCATTTTTAAGAAACTGCCAAAAAACATGTCCTAGCAAACAATTTTTTGTTTTTTCTCCCAAATCCACGCAAAAATTTCACAATTAGAAAAGAAGGGAGGCATAGCCTCCCTTCTTTTTATAATTGTAAAAATCCCACTTTTTTGTACACTTTACGAAGCGTGCGCTCTGCCATAGAACCAGCGCGTTGGGCTCCCTCGGTGAGAACTCCGTCCAGATATTCTTTATCTGCCAAAATCCGTTTGTACTCTTGCTGAATAGGTGCAAATACGTCGATTACGCTTTCGGCCACTGCCATTTTGAACTCTCCGTAGCCTTTCCCCGAAAATTCACTTTCGATTGCCGCAAAATCCTTGCCTGTAAAAGCACTATAAATACTCATCAAGTTTGTGACTCCCGGTTTGCTCTCTGAGGCACACACGCATCCATCCGAATCGGTGACCGCGCGTTTGAATTTGCGAACAATTGTGTCGGGATCGTCCAGCATCAATACAAAACTATTGACATTGGTATCGCTTTTGCTCATCTTTTTTTCCGGTTCCTGCAAACTCATAATCTTTGCGCCAGTTTTATTGATGTACCCATCGGGCACAACAAATGTATCCCCATACACGAAGTTGAAGCGCTGCGCAATGTTGCGAGCCAGCTCCAAATGCTGTTTTTGATCCACACCCACGGGAACCAAGTCCGCATTATAAATCAAAATATCCGCAGCCATAAGAACTGGATAAGTAAACAGACCTGCATTGATATCCTCGGGATGCTTCGCGCTTTTCTCTTTGAACTGATGCATCCGAGTCAAATCGCCAAAGGGGCAGTTGCATCCCAACACCCAGCTCAGTTCGGCATGGGCTGGAACATGGCTCTGCACAAACAGGATGCTTTTGGTGGGATCAATGCCGCAAGCCAAAAGCAAGGCTGCCGCCTCTCGTGTCTGGCGACGAAGGTCTGCCGGTGTTTGCCGAACCGTAATGGCATGCATATTGGCTACCATATATACACATTCGTAATCATCTTGCAAAGCGCCCCAATTTCGTACAGCCCCCACATAATTTCCCAGTGTGAAAGTACCTGTAGGCTGAATGCCAGATAGAATACGCTTTTTTGTCTGTTCCATAAAATTCCCTCGGTTTCTGCATGTTTGTTGTCAGTATAGCACACAAACCGATCAAATTCAACGAAAGGCCGCTCGTTCCACAAACAGACAAAAAATTTCCATTTATTACCATATAATATAACTATTCTATGCGGTGGAGTGTCAAATGATTCCTCGCTGAAAGGAAAGTTGGGTGAAACACATGTCTGTAAAAACACGGGAAGCCCCCAGGCTGCAACCTGTTTTAAACACTGTACGGCGGTTTCCTATGATATGGCAGATTGCGGCCGCGATGGGAGCATTTGTTGCGGCCCGTGCACCAATTTTTGGTGAACTTCTTCCTTTGGGACTTTGCGTGACGGCCGGAATGCCACCTTCTTATGTTTTGTGCGCCGGTGTAGGGGCCGTACTTGGATATGCGCTATTGCTTTCCATTCCCCAAACATCCGCCTATCTGGGCGCCGTTGTCGCCGTAGTCTTACTCAAATTGATTGGCGGAGATGAGCGCTATCGAGACATTCCCATGGTGCCTGTATGCGCCGGCGGCATCTGCTATTGCCTACTTCGCGCAGGTTTTTCGGCGGCCGCAGGGCAGGGATTGACCGGAATTTTGGCAGGAGCAGCCGAATCCCTATTAATTTTAGGGCTTGGTTACTTCATGACCGTTTTCTTCGTACACCCTCTCCGAATTTTGCGTCAAAACGACACCGAATCCCGTGCCGCCGTTTGCTTTGCTCTAATCGTACTGATTGCCTGCCTGGCTCCCTACCGTATTTTTGAAATCTCTTTCAGCCATATTCTTGGGGCGCTTGTCACCCTGGCCGCAGCATGGCGCGGTGGGTCCGCTTGGGCCGCTTTGTGCGGTACCGCTACTGCGGTATCCTTGGTTGCAGCCGGCGACGAACTCTATGTAGGATTTGCCATTTCGGCGGCTGGACTCGCAGCAGGCCTATTTTCAACGCAAGGACGCCGGTTGACCGCTCTGACATTCTGCACCACTGGTTTTTTGGGCGTTTGGTGTGCGCCGGATGCTTCATCCGGATTTTGCTTTATGGCAGAACTTTGCGCCGCTTCACTGGTTTTCACCCTCATCCCCCAAAACTGGATAGAATCAATTTCCAGCACGACCAATACTCAAACAAGCCGCGCGGCGTGTGCAACTCTTTCCGGTCGCCTGACCGCCTTTGCAAATGCACTTCACAACGTAGGAAGCACCGTTCAACAGGTATGTGAAAAACTACCACCCAAGCAAGAAAGCTATGCCGATCTGTGCGCCCGGGTAGCGGACCGATGCTGCCAGGATTGTGAACGTTGCACCGACTGCTGGATCACACATTCCTCCGATACCTACGATTGTTTTAATAAACTGGAACCTCTGGTTTTTTCCGAACAAGGCGTTACGGCCGCGGACCTTCCCTCACCTTTGTCGTCTTATTGCATTGCACCCGGAAAACTTGCGGCCGCATTAAACCGCGAAGCAATTGCACAAGCAACGCGCCGTGGACTTTACACCCGCAGCGGAACTACACGAGCTGCTTTGTGTGAGCAATATGGCGCCATGGCCTGCGCACTGGGAGATCTGGCCGGACAGGTTGCCATGGAAGAGCTGCCCGATCGGCGAAAGGCACGACGTGTAGAGCAACTTTTTGAGGACATTGGTCTTGCACCTTTAGATGTAAGCGTAGCAGAAGACGGAGAAGGCAGACTTCACACCGCAGTCACGCTTTCTTCGATTGAATTTGACCAAAATGAATTATACACTTTGACACGAGAAGTTTCTGAGTTGTGCCATCGAAAATTTTCCCGCGCGGTATGCACACAAAATGGTGCCAGCACTCTTCTTGTTTTTCGTGAACGTCCACGGTTCGCCGCCCGTTTCGGTGTGTGCAGCCTTCCTGCAGACGGCAAGGTTTCTGCGGACGCCACACAGGTTTTAGAACGTGTTCCGGGACGAGCCCACGCTGTGTTATGCGATGGAATGGGAACAGGGAAATCTGCCGCCGTAGATGGTGTGATGGCCGCACGTCTGGCAGGTCAACTTCTTGGTGCCGGATTTGGACAAGCAGAAACCGCACGATTGGTAAACGTAGCCCTTACCTTAAAAAGCGACGATGAATCCGCTACAACTTTTGATGCCGTTACAATCGATTTGTATACCGGCGCAGCTCGGCTGTTCAAGGCAGGAGCTGTACCAAGCTTTCTAATTCACGGTGACCGTGCATCCGCCTATGGAGAAACGAGCGTTCCAATTGGAATTTTGAAAAAAGTTCTGAGTTCCGAAAGTGAACTGATGCTCTCGGACGGCGATTGTCTGGTACTTATGAGCGACGGGGCATTGGCCGGCGGAATGGCTTGGATGAACAGCCAACTGGTGCTGCACAGTGCCGACACTCCTCAGGTATTAGCAGATGCAGTGGCTCATGCGGCTCGAGAAAAATCCGACCGGCCAGACGATATTACAGTAATGGCCATTCGTTTGTATGAGGTATAAAAAAGAGCAGGCCAAAGCCTGCTCTTTTTTTATTTTGCGAAAAGCGGTTTCAGCATAAAGAAATATCCCAAAACTACTATACCCAAAGCAATTCGGTACCAGCCAAACACCTTGTAATCGTGCTTTTTCACGAAGTTCATCAAGAAACGAATGCACGCCATCGACACCACAAAGGCCGTGAGCATTCCCACCACAAGAATGACGATTTCTTGCCCGGAAAAACCTTGTTCGTTTTCCAGTAAAAATTTTACAATTTTCAATAAACTTGCGCCGAACATGGTGGGAACTGCCAAAAAGAAGGTGAATTCAGCCGCAATGGTACGGGAACAGCCAATCAACATCGCACCCAAAATTGTAGCACCCGACCGGCTTGTGCCTGGTATCAAACTGAGCACCTGAAATACACCAATGAATAGAGCAATGCGGTAATTGATTTGTCCAATGGAGCGAATGCGCGGTCTTTGTTTACCGATTGTATTCTCCATCCATATAAACAACAAACCGTATAAAATCAAAGTAATGGCAATTACCGGTGGGTTGTGAAAATGTTCTGTGAGCCAATCATCCAGCGGTAAGCCGATGACCACACTTGGCAGAACGGCAACAATTACATGAAACCACATCTGCCATACATCCTCACGACACCAGCGGGATACAAATCCCTGTGCGCTTCGGTCATTTTTAAAGGGCCAGAGCTTATTCCAAAAAATAACTACCACAGCCAAAATAGCACCTAGCTGTATAACGACATCAAACATTTCCTTAAAGGAATCGGTTACTCCCAACTGGATGAACTCATCCGCCAGAATGAGATGCCCGGTGCTAGAAACAGGCAGCCACTCGGTAATGCCCTCCACAATTCCAAGAAAAATGGTCTTTAGAATGTCAAGAAACAAATTTTTTCACACCCCTTGTTCAATCTCCGAAAAAGGCCTGAAACAAATGGTCCTGGGACGGATCGTGTGTCACATAACCAATGGCCACTTGTCCTTGCGTCAATTCACTCAAACGAAGAGCTCGGTCTTGGCCAAATGCGCCGCACAGTTCCACCGCACCAAAGCCTTCTTTCCACAAAGAAAGCACGGTCTGCTCCGCTTGCTCAAAACTACGCACCGTACAAATACGTGTAAGACAATCGCCATGAATAAACTCGGCGCAATGACGCTCGGGGTCGTAATTTCCCCAAAGCAAAAAGGCATACTTTTTCACAGTCTCCTCCTACCTTATGCATCCTGAGCCAAAATGAGACCCACCGGACAGTGATCTGAGCCCAAAACATCCGTGTATATTTGTGCATCGGATACCTGGGATGCCAAACGACGACTTACAATGAAATAGTCTATACGCCAACCTGCATTATTTTTACGAGCATTAAACCGATAGCTCCACCAAGAGTATATGCCGGTAGCGTCCGGATATTTATAGCGAAACGTATCTACGAAGCCCGCGTCCAGAAGCTGCGTCATCTTGGCCCGCTCCTGATCGGAAAAACCTGCGCTGCCACGATTCGGGCCAGGATTTTTCAAATCGATTTCATTGTGAGCCACATTCAAGTCCCCACAGTAAACAACCGGCTTTTTCGCGTCCAGCGAAAGCAAATAAGCACGCAGGTCATCTTCCCATTGCATACGATAATCAATGCGTGCCAGTTCATTCTGGCTATTAGGAGTATATACATTGACCAGATAGAAATTTTCAAATTCCAGTGTGATGGCCCGTCCTTCGTGGCTATGCTCCTCTTTGCCAATGCCATACTGCACACTCAAAGGCTCTTTTCGAGTAAACACAGCCGTTCCCGAATACCCTTTACGTTCGGCTGAATACCAATACTGATAATACCCATCGGGTGAAAAACTGGCCTGACCAGGCTGCATTTTCGTCTCCTGAAGGCAGAATACATCTGCGTCCATTGCGGCAAATGTCTCTGCAAATCCCTTGCCGAGTACAGCCCGAAAACCATTGACATTCCAGGATACAAACTTCAAAACGAGGCATCCTCCCTTATTTTTTCAAAGTATAGAAAGTATATCACAAAAACGGCCTGCCGTACAGCAGGCCGTTTTATTATGCAAGAAGGCTGTTGAGTTCCGTGGTAAACAAAGTGATTATCACCATAGCAAAACACAAAATGGTATATCCAACCATACCCGGAGTAGCCAATGCAGCCAGTGGACTCTCAGGAGCACAATCGCTTTTCTTCCAGTAAATCCTTTTGAACCCTCGCACGATCAACACGACTCCTACGATCAAGAACACCATTACCAGTACAGCGGCCACAGCCATACCGATGTCCGTCATAGCCAACGCAGGCATGACTACCATTCCCATTAGATTCACTGCCATGTGCAAAGAAATGGTTACCGCAATAGAGCCTGTGCGTACATACATCCAACAAAATACTCCACCCAAGGCCACTGCGTAAAACAACTGAGATAAATTCCCATGGAACAGGCCAAAGATTACCGCCCCTAAAAGAACATATGCTTTATCGCCAAAGGCCCCCAGCCTGGTATACAGCCATTTGCGAAAAATCAGCTCCTCACCTACCGGAGCAACGATGCAACCAAAAATTAAATTCCACACGATTCCTGAGGCAGAGACCATTGTCTCCAACGGATTTTGCGTCGGTGTTCCTTTCAACATGCCAATACCCGTGACCAAAAGCGAGGACAGAATATTGAAAAGATATGTCAGCCCCAAGCACAATAAAAACGTCATTATCCAACGCACAGCAGTCATTTTTTCGGATTTCTCCGGAGCTTGAGACGAAACGGGGACCAGGGCCTTTCCCACTAACAAAAACAGCGGCACGGCTATACCGTACATAGGTATATAACTGAGAAACCACACAAACCAATTCGTATTGTACAAATCCGGCATTGCCGCGCTCGTCACAACCACAGCTACCGTTTGCAGAATTTGCGTAGCGAGCATCAAAAACAGAAAGCAAACACCTACCCGAGATACGGTTTGTTTGTAAGTCATATTTTCGCTCCTCCCTTTACATTCCACGAATGGGTGCTTTGCGCAATACTGCAAAGCTAAAAATCAATACCAGCACCAAGGCTACCAGCCACACCAGAACAATTCCTGCCAATCCCCAGGAACCCACGAGCCGAAAGAAACCAGCGATTCGGTCCAATACCGGGGTAAATATACCGGTTTTCCCCTCGGCGTACAATTCTACTAATTTGCCACTCAAAGTAGACAAAGCAATACCGCCCAGCCATACGATCAAAAAACCGTACTGTCCCCAGCGCTGGCAACAAGCGCCGATGACCGCACCCAAGGCCACAGCCGTGAGCGCCCCCATTGGAATGAGCCAGAACATTTTATGAAAGACCATCAAACCTGCATTAGAGGTTACGAGCGTTCCCTCAGACAGCGGCATCGTCGCAAACAGCAGCCGGCGCAAACCCTCACTAAACCAGCTCAGCGGGTAAGCCAAAAGTGCGAATACCGTGGTAAATACAACGTTTGCCACAACGGAGGAAATCAAATATCCTTTCCGAGTACGCCCCATGGACACGGCCATCTCGAAATTGCTGGAATACTGCACCATCGACACCAGAAATCCTACAATTCCTACACCGAAAAGCGCAGCCGCACCTGCCGCGGAAAACCACTCATTGCTTTTTGCGACGGTCAAACCTATGTCACTAACCACTTCTACAAGAAGCCAACAGCCGCCTAAAAGGCCTAAACTGATGGGCCAATCTGTAAACATATAATGCAATTCATCTCGAATATACCGCAATTTCATATCTTAACCACCGCCTTTTTTAACAAAACGGATGCACAGAGATGCAAAAGTGCAGCAACAGCCACACACCCAGCCACCACAACTGCGCAGGACTGCAGCGAGGCTTTTTCCACCAAAAACCATTTTATCAAATCAACGACTACGCCGCCCCGCAAATAACTGAATCCCATCCAAGCGATGCAGCCGCCCACAAGCAACGCCTCTACCAGGGCACATACAGCCATGGCCTTACCGCCCCAACGCTGCATACACAGACCCATCCACAACCCCAGGCCACCAAGTACCAAAGTACCGGCACTCATCAACGTAGCCAGCCGGGGGAGGCCGGACAGAAACACCGGACCATCCGATCCAAACAAGCGACCTAAAAGCCACAGTCCTCCCCATTGAGAGGCACACACCACAACACTGCTGACTAGGTTCAGCAATGCCAGTTCCCATCCCAAAGTACGGCGCAAGCCTCCCATGCTAAGAGCAATTTGTACAGAAATTCCACTGATGGAGACCATCATAATCAGCGGAAACATCAGCAGATACAATCCGCCTACGCCGCTCATATAACCGGCCCTATATTCTTCCGATCGATCACCGATGAGATTAATAATGCTAAAAAACAGTTGAAAGCCCAGCAACATGAAAAATAGCTGCACAAAAGTAGTCCGATTGAACTTAAGCAGTTTCATGATGTGCCTCCTCACCTGTGAGATACACAAAGGCCTTTTGCAGACTGACCGGGCTAACATCCACATCACGTCCTGTGGCAGCCTGTTCCATTTGATTTCGAGATGCACGCACGGCTACACCCTTTTGACGCCCAAAGCGTTCGCTGCTGAGCACTTCATATCCCTTCGTCACTGCATCCACATCTTCCTCTTTGCCGGACACGAAGGCAAAGGAAGAAACAAAGTCTTCCGTGTTTTCCACGGCGGCAATTCGTCCATTGTCAATGATAATGACCTTTTCAAATACATTGGCAGCCTCTTCGATGATGTGAGTGGATACGATAAATGTACGTCCGGTCTCGGTATAGTCCGCCAAAAGTAATTTGTAAAAATCCTCTCGGGCCACTACATCCAGCCCGGCTACAGGCTCATCCAAAATGGTAATTGGGGCCCGAGACGCCAACGCCAATATAATCGTGACCATACTCATCATGCCTTTGGACAATTTGCAGATTTTCTTTTTCGTATCCAGTCCAAAACGTTTCACAAGCTCGTCAGCATATTCCTTGTCCCAGTGAGGATAATACAGAGACGCCGCACGCAAATAGTCCCGCACTTTGTAAGTATTCTGTCCGAAGAGCATCTGCCCGCTGAGTTCCCGCGAGAAACACAGGTCTGCCAATGCTTTTTCATTCTCCCAAACAGTCTGCCCGCCATAGGTCACGGTGCCTTTGTCGTGGGTATTCTGAGCCGTAAGAATGCTCAATAGAGTCGTTTTGCCCGCGCCATTGCGACCAATGAGACCATAGATGACGCCCGGCTCAATTGTTAAAGATACGTCGTGCAGCACTTCTTTTTTTCCATAGCTCTTTGTGACGTGCACGGCCTGCAATATCTGTTCCATCTAGTTATCCTCCTCATCGCTGGGCCTTTTCAATCATGGCCTTCAGTTCATCATTTGTCAGTCCCAATGCCCGTGCCTCTCGCACAAGACTGGTGACATAAGTTTCGTAAAATGCATTTTTTCTCTTTTGAATAATCTTTTGGCGCGCGCCCTCAGCCACAAACATACCGATCCCCCGTTTTTTGTACAGAATTTCTTCTTCCACCAGAAGATTGATGCCCTTTGCGGCGGTGGCGGGGTTGATACTGTACGCTCGGGCCAGCTCGTTTGTACTGGGTACCCGCTCCTGCTCCAGCAAAACACCTCGCAGGATATCATCCTCCAGCATCGCCGCAATTTGCAGATAAATGGACGTTGCGTCGTTGAAGTTTCCGGTCAAGCCCTCGTCTCCTTTCCAACGTTCACTGGTTCATTACTTGTGTAACTAACTATACAGCCAGTGAAGTGTTTTGTCAAGCACTTTTACAAAAAAAATCCGCGGAACTTTCCGCGGATTTTTATAAGAGCTTGTGTTAAAACCAAAGTTTTTTCAAAATTCAAACGCCCAAACGTTTGCTATTTTTTAAATAGTCTTCATCGTACGCCACTTACCACTCATCCAACGCCCAAACAGCACAACGGCACGAATGTTTTCATCGGCGGCAAAAGCCACCCATAAACCGATGAGGCCCCAACCTAAGTATACCCCCAACAGCCAGCCAAGACCCACACCAATAAGCCATTGGCATACTATTCCCAAAACCACAGGGAAGCGTACATCGCCGGCAGCTTGCAAATGGCGCACCAATACAATATTGACCGAACGTCCTACTTCCAGCAACACCTCTACGATCAACACCTGCTGACCAAGAGCAATGACACGCTCGTCTACGGTGAACAATCCGAACAAACTGCCGCCTGCCAAAGCCACAACCGCAGCCAAACCCACAGTAATTGGACAGGACAGCTTCAGAACACGCATCGTACATTTATGAGTTCCATCCATATCCCGGGCACCCACCAAATACCCCACTAATACCTGACCGGCCTGTGCTACGGCCATAACCAGCATGTAAATGCAGTTGGCAAACATGGCCGTATACATACGCGTGGTAACTACGTACGTTCCCATTAGGTTTACAAACACAAGACAGCTTGCCTGAGACAAGTTATACGATAGACTTTCTCCACCAGCGGGCAGGCCAATGGCCAACAACCGACGCAAAAGAGACCATGGCATAGGATTTAAATCGGAGAAAGAAACTCGGGCCCCTTGTACTACCCGGAAAAAAGCAAAAGCCATGAGCAACATACCTACCGCCCGGAAGATACTGGAGGACAATGCCGCACCTGCCGCACCTAGCCGAGGGAATGGTCCCCATCCGTTGATGAGCACCGCATTTCCGACAATATTGCACACATTTACAAGGCCCGTAATCCACATAATGATCTTCATGTGAGCACCTGCCCGCAGAAAAGCCGAAAAGGTGAGCATCAGCGCCTGAAAAGGCAGTGCCAACGCCGTAATGCGCAGATAAATCGCTGCCTCGCCCAAAAGTTCGGCCGGCACCTGCATCAATCCCAGCAGTGGTTCGGTAAAGGCAAGTAAACATCCGGCCAGTGCCGCCGCCAGGATCCCGTTGACACAAAGTGACAACGTATAAATTTGCCCTACAATCTCCATACGGCCGGCCCCTCGGTATTGGGTGACGAGAATGGTGGCCGCCATACTGATGACGGTAAAAGTGAGTTGTACCACAGTAATCACAGTATTTGCATTGCCAACGGCAGCAACGGCGGTCTCATTGAAATGACTGAGCTGGACCTGGTCCATATTGCCCACCAAGAGCTGCAATAAGAGTTCGATGAACACAGGCCAGCTCATGCGGACCAATGCAGACACCGAATAATCCAATTTGGTTGTGTTCACTTCCATCCCTCCGCATGCCATTATACAGCGGTACGCGTAACATTCACAGAGGTCAGAACGCTGAACCTGGCGGGTTTCAACAATATATTTTTGTACAAAAAAGACCCCGGCGCCTATGCGCCGGGGTTAGCAATATTAGCAAAGTACCAATTCGCCATTTTTAGCATCCACGGTCAAAGTCTCACCGGGAGCAGGGTCATCGGCAATAATGTGCCGAGCTACAAGTGTCTCTACCTTTTGCTGGATATATCTCTTCAGCGGACGAGCACCGTAAATGGGGTCGTATCCTCCGTCTACAATGGCCTGCTTTGCCGCAGGAGTAACGTTCAGCGCCAACTGCTTATCGGCCAGACGCTGGCGCAAACTTTTAAGCATCAGATCCACCACACTGCCAATCTCTTCTTTGGTCAGTGGTTTGTAGTAGACAATCTCGTCCAAGCGGTTCAAAAATTCCGGCCGGAAGGACTGTTTGAGCAGAGCATCTACCTGAGCGCGAGCCGCAGGTGTAATTTCACCATTCTCAATGCCGTCTAAAATATACGGAGAACCCAAGTTCGAAGTCAAAATAATGATGGTATTCTTAAAGTCCACCGTACGTCCTTGGCTATCGGTGATGCGACCATCGTCCAACACCTGGAGCAAAATATTGAAAACATCCGGATGGGCTTTTTCGATCTCGTCAAATAGCACCACGCTGTAAGGTTTGCGACGGACCGCCTCTGTAAGTTGGCCGCCCTCTTCATAACCCACATATCCCGGAGGCGCACCGATCAAACGCGATACACTGAACTTCTCCATATATTCCGTCATATCGATACGCACAATGTTCTTTTCATCGTCAAACAGGCACTCAGCCAAAGCTTTGGCTAACTCTGTTTTGCCCACGCCTGTGGGGCCTAAGAACAAAAAGCTGCCAATGGGTCGATTCTCATCCGCAATGCCTGCACGACTGCGCAGGATGGCCTGGGTAACCTTTTCCACCGCTTCATTCTGACCAATAACTCTCTGATGCAGAATGCTGTCCAAGTGAAGAAGTTTCTCTCGCTCACCCTCCATCAGTTTCGCCACTGGAATACCGGTCCAGCGGGCAATGATCCGGGCAATTTCTTCCTCGGTAACTTTATCACGCAGCAACGTGGCATTTTTCTCAACGGACTCTGCCTTTTTTTCCTCTTCTTCCAGTTGTTTTTGCAAGCTGGGTAGCTGGCCATACTTTAGCTCGGCCGCCTTGTTCAGATCATATTCCCGTTCCGCTTTGGCAATTTCACCATTCACGCGTTCGATTTCTTCACGCAGTTTCTGTACCTTGCCAATGGCAGCTTTCTCGTTTTCCCATTTGGCGCTCATGGCCTTAAACTCATCTCGCATGGCAGCCAGCTCTTTTTGCAAGGCCTCGAGCCGCTCTTTCGACAACTGGTCAGTTTCCTTCTTGAGCGCTGCTTCTTCGATTTCATGCTGCATGATCTTTCGACGCAAGTCGTCCAGTTCTGCCGGGGCAGAATCCATCTCGGTACGAATCATAGCGCATGCTTCGTCCACCAAGTCGATGGCCTTGTCCGGCAGGAAACGATCGGAGATATATCGATTTGACAACACAGCCGCTGCAATAAGAGCGCCATCCTGAATTTTTACGCCGTGGAACACTTCATATCTTTCTTTTAAACCACGCAAAATTGAAATGGTATCTTCCACAGTGGGTTCATCCACCATTACCGGTTGGAACCGACGCTCCAACGCCGGATCCTTCTCAATGTATTGGCGGTATTCATTTAGGGTCGTAGCTCCGATGCAATGCAATTCGCCTCGAGCCAACATCGGTTTAAGCAAGTTGCCTGCATCCATCGCACCGTCGGTCTTTCCCGCACCCACAATGGTGTGCAGTTCGTCGATAAACAGAATAATCTGTCCCTCGCTCTTTTTTACTTCCTGCAAAACACTTTTCAAACGCTCTTCAAATTCGCCGCGGTATTTGGCACCCGCCACAAGAGCACCCATGTCCAAACTGAAAACCTTACGATCCTTCAGATTCTCTGGAACATCTCCGCGAACAATACGCTGTGCCAGACCTTCTGCAATGGCTGTTTTGCCCACGCCGGGTTCGCCAATGAGCACCGGGTTATTTTTGGTCTTACGACTCAAAATCCGAATCACATTTCGAATTTCTGCATCACGGCCAATCACCGGATCCAGCTTCTGTTGGCGAGCCAGACTGACCAGTTCCTGACCGTACTTGGTCAATACATCATACGTACTCTCGGGATTATCGCTGGTCACACGTTGGTTCCCACGCACTTGAGCAAGCACTTTTAAAAATTCGCTCTTATCAATGGAGAACTGACGCATTACCTCTTTAACAGCCGCATTGGGCGCCTCCATCATGCCCAAGGCCAAATGCTCTACGGACACGTATTCGTCCTTCATATTCTGAGCCGTTTTCTCTGCGGCAGTCAAAGCTTTATCCAACTCCGGAGTAATATAAACTTTATCCGGTTCCCGTCCGCTCCCTGTAACATGGGGCAACTGGCTTACTTTGTTTGCAAAGGCGGCCGCCAAATTTCCCGGCTCGACCCCCATCTTGCTGAACAACTGGCCGATAAGGCCGTCCTGCTGATTCAAAAGCGCGCAGAACAGATGCTCCGGGCACAGCGCCTGGTTCTCATATTCCACGGCCAGGCTCTGGGCGGCACGCAAAGCCTCCAGAGACTTTTGTGTCATTTTTTGTGCATCCATACATTCACACTCCTCTTAATAATCAATAAAAAACGATATATACTACAATTGAGCCGTTACTTCGTCCAAGCCAACGGTATAGGCGCGCTGCACGGCACGCACGGCCTGGTCCGCATCAGTCAAATCGTCAAAAAACGCTTTCAGACAAGTATCAAACAGTCGCACATAGGAAGCCAGTGCCTCCCCTAACTGTTCCGCCGAAAGGTCCTCTGGTGTACGCAACACCCGTGTATACCGGCCGCTTGATGCTTGATAACTTCGCTGCGGACCGTGCAGACACGCATTTTCCAATTTTGCCCACAACTTATAAAACTGACTCAGGTACAAAAGCAACGTGGGATTTTGCGTGCGAAGCTGTGCACGAAATTCGCCCAGCTCCTCGCCTGCATGGGGATACAATTCCACCACGTAACGAACACTGGGATTATACTTGTACTGCAACGCACTGCGCACACTGTACATGGCTTCGCTGGCCGACAGCATAGGCTGCAATGCACTTTGGCTATTCATCACCGCACTGATGGCACTGAAAATATCTTGCATTCGCTGCTCCGGCGTAACCATCTGGGTATACTCGGCCAAAATGCGGTTGATCATATTCGACCGACTGGTGCCCTGTTGATAGGCAAGGCGGTCAACCGCCGCTACTACATCGTCCATAAGAACCAAACTGTATACGCTTTTCTGCATGTGTACACCTTCTTTCTACGAATAAATAGTATCACTCACAAAATAATTTGTCAATCGAATTATATAAATGTTCTTACAAAGTTCACAAATTCTATTCTGCAAACAGGATTCCCTAAACAGAAGAAAAAAATCAAAACATCTGTTTTGCACAAAAAAAGAGAGGATTTAAAATCCTCTCTTAAAAATCCAATACCATATTAAACTTGAGCAGCAGCTTCTTCTTCAGCACGCTGTTTTTCACGGCGCTCCGCACGCAACTCAGAGATATGAAACACCTGTTCAATGACCGGCCAGGCCCACATATCCGCCACAAGAGCAACAATCGCCGGAACACCAACCATTGCCAGCAAAAATGTAATCGGCCAGGGGATAAATCCAACCAAAACGGTAACCGATACCAAAATCACAAGTCCCGCAGGCAATGAGCGCTTCAAAAAGCCCATTGTAAGCAAAAGACTATTTTTGAGCATAGGCCCGATTTTCATATCCATCTGTGTCAGTTGAATTGTAGCATAGAGCCAACTGGTCACAGCAATGTACAATCCCAAAAGAACCATTCCCAAAAGAATGGCGCTTGGTTTCTCTGCCGTAAGCAGATGAATGATGCCCGCGGCACATTCCATACCGCAGATGGCGCTGAACAGCATACTAACCGGAATTGCCTGTTTCCAGCAGCTTTTCCACGCCTTTTTATATTCATGCCAAAAAAAGCAAGGTTCATCGCAAAGCTGTTTGACCAAAATTGTATGCATAGAAGCAAGCGCAGGCCCCAATAAGACATTGGACAGCAAAAATACAACGGCCGCAATAGCTACCACACCGAGATATTGCCAAAACAGAAAGCTAAAAAGCACCGCCGTTATCATTGGAACCGCACACACCAAAAGCAAAAGATTCGAAAGCCATATTTGAGAAAAATCTCGAGTAAAGATTTCAAAGAAGCGTGCTGCACCCTTTTTTTTCGGTGCATCTTTCGGAACGCCCGGGCCCTCTTTATTCAGATTAAAATTAAACAATCCCATGTTGATCTCCTTCGCGAGCCGCACTCGCCCCTTGTAATTTATTTTTTCTTATAATCGTAAAAACGACGATATGGATTTCCAGTCTGTTGAGTAGGCGTGGATTCTACTTGTGCAGGCTGAGAACGGCTGGCGCGAACCGCCGCCAAAACCAAAATGCCCAAAACCACTAAAATCACAAAGCCTAATACCAAAAGCCAGAACATCTCATGCCTCCTTTTGTGTCCACGCATCGAACAAACTCACTGCACTGTTATAATAAGCCGTAAGCTCTTCGTCGCCCTCCAGCACACTGTCTGTGTAAACGCGCTTGACCAGCGTGTAATCTTTCATCACATCCTGAAGAGGAACGCCTTCAGAACCATCCAATTCTTCGGTATTTCCCAAATCCAAAGCAGTCAGCGCCGGACACTCGCTCCACAGCACGCCCATTCCTTCCGTATCCGCTGTTTCATAGTCTTCCGGAGAAGTTCCATCATTGTAAGCAAAAATCCCATACTGCTTCTGGAACTTGTCCACATCATCGGTCAAAAACAACATGCTTTCACCGGTTTGAATATCTCCTATGAACTTTGTCACCATTGCCATCTGGGTATTGGCATCGACCGGATCATCGCTGATCCAATATTCGATCACTTGCACTTCTACCGTTCCGTCTCCGTTGCGGTCATCACAAAGCTCTGCTATTTTCTCAGATAATGTGATTTCTGCATTGTACGGCAGTGATTTGCTGGTGAGCACACCAATGGTATAATCTGCCTCCACATTGGTGACCACCTCCCAAACCAGTGTTCCCACCAGAAAAAGCACCAATGCTCCGACCAGAAGATGCCATTTGTGATAAAACCAAAAGTTTTCCCATTTTTGCTTTGGTGTCATTGGTTTTTGCGGTTCATCTGGTTCATCTGGCGTAATATTCAATGTATAACGGGCACTTGCCATGATTGTTCTCCTTTCAGCCGTGCTGTTTTGCACAGGCAATTTGAGCTGCCACCTCACCCGGAAGGCGCTTAAGTGCTGCCCGATCCAGTCCTTCCGTTTGAATTGGCGGCAAAATAGTCACATTTACATGGGCTGGTTTCATTAAACCGCCGTTTGCCTCCATGATTCGATAACTCCCATCGATCGCCACCGGGACCACATCCGCACCCACTTTGCTGGCAATTCGGAAAGCACCGGCTTTGAACTCACCCATTTGGTCGCTTTTGCTACGTGTCCCTTCCGGGAACACTACCACACTTTTGCCCTGGCGAACCAGCTCTCCTGCCTGATTCATTGCTTCCATGGATTTTCGCGCATTGTCACGGTCAATAAAAACACAGTCCAAAAGCCGCATCCACTGGCGCACCAAGGGAATGCGGTCGGTTTCCACTTTTGCGACCAAAGCATGCGGACGGTCCAAGTATAAAAGCATCAAAGGGATGTCATAATCCCCTTGATGGTTGGGCGTAAAAACCACCGCACGGTCTTTGGGAATATTTTCTTGCCCGGTTACAGTCACCGTAACACCGGCTAATTTCATCAATGTCCCTGCCCACATGCGTACATCTTTTTCGATGATTGCACGTGCCTGATCCTCTTGACCACGCGCCCGCAAAGATGACGCGCGTTTCATATCAGGAATATAAAAAATCAGGGCTCCGAAAAAATATACAAACCAGACGATCGTGCGTAACATCGCCATGATTCCTTCCCTCGCTTTTTGTAGATTCCATACTATCATACTGCAAAAAGCTGTCAATGTACAGATTATCCCACAAAAATGCGTATTTTTTGTGACAAAAATGCTATGGAAAATGCTCAATTTTTTCCTTTTCTTTTGTATAAATTACCATGAGTTTGTGAAAAATCATGTACCTGTGTTGTTTCAGCTTTTTCCCCGCGATATAATATAAATAACTTTGCGTTTGAATAGAGAGGAGGCGTCGCTTTGGGAACAGTGACCATACGCCCTGCTGCAATCTCCGATGTGGGAATGATGTTGGCCATCTATGCCCCTTACGTTTTGAATTCCACTGCCAGTTGGGAAAGCGAACTTCCATCGCGCCAGATTTTCGCTCAGAGACTTCAAAGCTGCCAGGATGCTGGATTTCCTTGGCTCGTGGCAGAACAGGAAGGTGCAATTCTTGGATACGCTTATGCTGCTCGTCTGGGTGAGAGAAGCGGATATGATTGGACCACACAAGTATCTGTCTATGTGGCGGAAGATGCTCGGGGCCGTGGTTTAGGCACAGCACTTTATGGTGCTCTTTTGGCAATTCTCAAAATGCAAGGATATTGCAGTTGCTACGCATTGGTAACGGAATCCAATTCTGCCAGCGTTTCTTTTCATAAGGCCATGGGCTTTTTAGAGGCAGCGAGTTTGCCCAACGCAGGATTTAAACTGGGAAAATGGCTGAATTTGGCATATTATTATCTTCCTCTCAATCCCTGCTCTCTCTCTCCCAAACGACCCACTTCTTTTTTAAAATTGGATCCTCAACAGTTGCATCGGATTTTCTGTAAGGCACAAAGCCTTACACGGCCGGACTAATGGAAAGCGAGACGCAAATGAAAGAAACTTGTCTGCCCGCGCCGTGTGTGCGCGGGCGTTTTGCACCTAGCCCTTCTGGAAGGATGCATCTTGGGAATATTTGGTGCGCACTTTTAGCGTGGCTGTCGGTACGCAGTCAAAAAGGGAGCATGATCCTTCGCATTGAGGATTTAGACACCGACCGCTGTCGTCCGGAATATGCCGAACAATTGATGGATGATCTTCACTGGCTTGGTCTGGACTGGGACGAGGGCCCTGACCAAAAACAGACCGATGCCCCCTATTTCCAAAGCGAGTGCGCAGAGTTGTATGAGCAGGCTTTGAAAAAGATTTCCCACCGTGCACAAATCTATCCATGCTATTGTTCCCGCGCGGATCTGCACACAGCCAGTGCCCCTCATCTTTCGGATGGCACGGTGCTTTATTCCGGCCGCTGCCGACACCTGTCTCAGGAACAAAGAAAGACTTTGGAACAATCCGGCCGACGCCCTTCTCTTCGCGTTGCCGTTCCGGATTGTACGATTCAGTTTACAGATGGCCTTTATGGGTTCAAAGAGCAGAACCTTTGTTGTGAATGTGGCGATTTTTTACTCCGACGCTCTGACGGTGTATTCGCATATCAGTTGGCGGTGGTGGTGGACGATGGGCGAATGAATGTTACGCAGATCGTACGCGGCAGAGATCTTCTCTCTTCTACGCCCCGGCAAATCTGGTTGCAAACGTTGCTGGGGCTTTCTCAGCCAGATTACATACACACACCGTTGCTGTGTGCGCAAGATGGAAGAAGACTTTCAAAGCGTGAACACGATTTAGATATGTCAGCGCTGAGAAAACGTTACACACCTGCACAATTGACCGGACGTCTGGGATTTCTGGCAGGTCTGGTTCCTTCCGACGCAGAGTGTACCCCAAATGACTTGATTTCTCTTTTTTCATGGGATAAAATTCCACGCCAAGACGTTATTATTGATACATCAAACTGGTAAAGGAGCTATGCGATGGCAAAATCGGAAAATCAAAAACAAAAACTCTTATATCTTGCTGACTTGCTTCGACGCGAGACCGATGAACAACATGGTCTTACTGTCCAGCAAATGATCAACTCACTGGCGGAACATGGTGTAAGCGCCGAACGCAAAAGCATTTATGATGACTTAAAAACTTTGGAAGATTATGGACTGGACATTGTAAAAATCCGTGAAGGTCATATTTGTCGTTATTGTCTGGCACATCGGGACTTTGAACTTCCAGAACTGAAACTGTTGGTGGACGCCGTCCAGTCCAGCAAGTTTCTATCGGTCAAAAAAAGCCGTGAATTAATCAAAAAACTGGAAAGTCTCACTTCACGCTACGAAGCCCAATCGCTTCAACGACAAGTGTATGTAGCAGGCCGTGTTAAGAGCATGAACGAGAGCATTTACTATACCATCGATCAACTTCATGCAGCCATCTCAGCGGATCGGCAAGTCTCATTTTTGTATTTTGAGTGGACAGTAGACAAATCCGTTCGTTACCGCCACGGTGGAAGCCGTTATCAAATCTCACCTTACGCACTGGTTTGGGACAACGAAAACTATTATGTCGTTGCATTCGATCAAGCCAGCAAAACCATTCGCCATTACCGTGCAGACAAGATGGCTTCCCTTCGTATTTTGGAAGATACTCCGCGACAAGGGCAACAGGCTTTTGAACATATAGACATGGCAGCCTATGCACAGCGCACCTTCGGCATGTTCAGCGGAACAGCCCGAGATGTAACGCTTCGTTTATCCAACCACCTGGCAGGAGTCGTGATTGACCGATTTGGTCGGGATGTCATTTTGATTCCCGACGGGGATGACGGATTCCGTCTTCACATTCAAACGGTTATCAGCCCTCAATTTATGGGCTGGGTCGCCGGACTCGGAAAAGATGTTCGTTTGCTAGGTCCAGCAGACGTTGTACAGGAATTCACAAAATTTTGCCGTGATATGCTGGCTCAATACGAAGAATAAATTGAACCTTTTATAAAAAGTACGATTTATTGGACACTTAATATCCTATACTAAAGACACAGAAAACACGAGTTGTATAGGAAAGGATGTGCCCTTATGGTAAAGATGGCAGCGTTAGCGCCCAAAGGCGTATTTGAAGAAGAAGAAATTCGCGTATATTCATTTGAAGAGGAACCCCATGAGCGGCACTTTGACGACTGGGACCGCAATTGGGAAGATGCCGCATAAAAAACAAAATGCCGGACTTTAAAGTCCGGCATTTTTCTTTTCCAAAATCATATCTGTCAACTCTCCGATGACATCAGCATACGGATGTCTGAAAAGAATTGGCGTTCAAAAACCACGCTTAACAAAAGAGATAGGGTTATCACACAACATATCTCTCAGGAGCCGGGCATTGCAATATTCTACTTTGCAAGCCACGTTTGAATCGCTTGTTATCAGCTTCTCACACCGACCCCAGGGCATCTGAAAAAGCCGCATATTGAGCCAGTGTCAACTGCTCGGGCCGAGCTGTTGACGAAACGCCCGCCTTTTCCAAGGCAGCTATCACCTGCTGCTTTGGAACTCCCAATCCTGCGGAGGCTGCATTCGCAACCGTCTTACGCCGTTGACCGAAAGAAGCACGTATCACCCGAAACATTGTTTTCTCATCTGCCGGAGACACCGCAGGCACATCGTGCAGACGAAGCTGGATCACTGCACTTGTAACCTTGGGCGGCGGAAAAAAGC
Organism: uncultured Ruthenibacterium sp.; assembly: GCF_963558415.1. Lineage (NCBI taxonomy): Bacteria > Bacillati > Bacillota > Clostridia > Eubacteriales > Oscillospiraceae > Ruthenibacterium > uncultured Ruthenibacterium sp. The sequence continues at coordinate 37,188 of NZ_CAUWGY010000011.1, forward strand.
TTCCTGGCTGCACGGTAAACAAAATTTTGGGCTCAGCGTAATAATGCACTGCATAACTAACAGCGCCCGCATCTCGGGTACCAGGTGCGGCACACAATCGCTGCGCCGCTTCCTTTTGGACCATCACCGTAATGTGCTCAATGGGAAGACGTTCCTCCAACAATTTCATCACAATGGGACTGGTGATGTAGTAAGGCAGATTTGCACAGACCGCCACCCGATAACCAGACATCTCTTGCCGAATCAACGCCGCCAGATCCGTCTTTAAAACATCTCCCATTACAATTCGAACATTGTCAAAATCTGCGAGCGTCTCCTCCAACAGGGGCGGCAGGCGATCGTCCACCTCAATGGCCACAACCTTTCCTGCCCGCAAAGCCAATTCCTTCGTGAGCACACCAATGCCCGGACCAATCTCCACTACACCCCAGCTTTCGTCAATACCTGCGGCCTCCACCATTTTGGGACATACGCCTGGATTAACAATAAAATTCTGTCCAAATCCTTTGGACAAATGAAAACCATGCCGCGCGCACAACGCTTTGACCGCGGCGAGATCCGTCAGGTTCACGTATTCATTCCTTTCCTGAAAACGTACGCCGCCCTTTCGGACGGCGCACTGCATGTTTATGCGGCAGGTACACTAGTGGAAGCCAAAGAAGCATCCTCTCCGCTTTGGGCAGATTGACTGGAAAGCATCGCAGTTACCGCCTCAAGCGCTTTAGAGATTTGTGGATCCGTATCCACCGTAAATTGATAGAAGTTCGCCTCTTCATCCGCCTTCAGCGCAATTTCCACATCCGGCGTGATTCCTGTTCCGTCAAAGCTCTGTCCTTCCTTGTCCAACAGCACTCCAACGGTATAACTGATTGCCGACCCATCAGACAGCGTTACAGGTGTACACTGAATAGTACCCTTTCCCGCAGTTTGGGTTCCGACCACTTTGCCTTTTCCAAACTCTCGAATGGAAATTGCAAACAATTCTGCACTGTAAGAAGTATTTCCGTTCACCAATACAGCCATCGGCAAGTCCACTTCTTTGTTATCAGAGGTGTCCAGCACCGTTACACTTCCATCTTTGTTCTGCTGGCTGGCAATTGGTCCTACGGGACACAGCAAATCGACCACGTCCATAGCAGCGTTTAAGTCGCCTGCGGACGTGTTGCGCACATCGAATACAATCGCTTGAATCGGCGTTTCCAGTGCCAACATCTCATCAATAGCGGTTTGTACTTCCTGGGCCGTATTGCTGTTAAAATTATTAATTTGAATATATCCTGTTGTCTTTCCGGATGGGACAGTATACTCGATGGACGGCATATCGTATGTGCGGCGCTGCAATTCAATGGTTTGTTCCTCACCTGTAGCGCTGATTACAGTCAATGTGACCGTCGTTCCTTCTTCTCCTCGAAGCTGACTGTTCACTTGAGAAAGAGACAGTCTTTTTACATCCGAATCGCCAATTTTTGTAATAAACCAGTTCTTTTCTATACCGGCCTGAGCCGCGGGACTATCTTTGTAGCAACGAATCACCCGTGCATAACCGCTGGTGTCCATCACTACATCTACGCCCACGCCAATGACCTGTCCATTTTGAATGCCTTGCAGTTCCATGTACTGTTTGGCCGTATAATACGTTGCATTTTTATCGCCAATACCGGCAATGTAACCCGCACACAGATAATCATACAGAGAGTCATTGTTGATCTCGCCGTAGTAGTTCGCGCGTACATTTTTGTCGATTTCTGCGATTTTATTGTACATAACCTCCTTGGCACGCACGTTGCTGACAGTCCGATCAAATAGATTCATACTCAGCAGCATCGTGATGACGAAGGTCACGGTCATCGCAATAATGGCAATGGCCAATGCCAGATTGACTGTGATTTTTTTGTTCATATTCGATTCCTTTCCCGGACATCAGCTACTGAGATATGGCCAAGCGCTGACAGGCGTGCCGTTTACATTCACCTCAAAATGAAGGTGGTTGCCTGTGGAGTTACCGGTAGATCCCACATAGCCGATCAACTGACCTTTGGTGACGAATACGCCGTCCGTAATACCCGCAGCTCGTGCCGACATATGTCCATAAATCGTAACCAAACTGGGAGAATGGCTAATCTTTACGCAGATGCCGTAGCTCCAGTGAGCAGTGGTAGACACCACTCCGTCTGCCGCCGCATAAATAGGCGTACCAGCAGGGGCCGGAACATCCATACCGCGATGTACGTCTTTCACACCGAAAATATAACGAACCGTGCCGAAATCCGATGACAAAGTCGTATAACCCGGGATCGGCCAAGCAAACTCGCCTGTGCCATCTCCCAGAACGTAGCTTTGGCCTGTATTGGAGCCTGCCCAGGCCGCCCACTCTTTCTGTGCTTGCTTATATTCTTCCTGCTTTTGTTTGTATTCCTCGGACTGTGAATCCAATTCTGCCTCTTCTGCGCTGATAGCCGCATCGGCCTGCTGAGCACTCTGCTGATACTGCTGCATAGAAGCATTCAACTGCTCATTCTGAGCGCTCAAATCTGCCAGAAGTGTCTCTACTTCTGCCTTTTGCGCTTCCAGCTCTGCCTGCTCTGTCTTCAACTTTTCAATCATCTGAGTATCGCTGGTGCTGATGGCCTGCAAATTTTCTGCAAAACGCAGCATTTCCGAAAAGTCCGAAATTCCCAAAAGAATACTCAGATTGCTCTGACGGCTCATTTCATACATAGCCACCAGACGGTCCTCAAAATCCTCTTTGGATTGCTCCACTTCCAGAATTTTGTTTCCCAATTCCTCCTGTTTTACCTTCAATGCCGCCTCGGTCTCTGTAATCTGTGCACTAAGCACCTCAATCTGAGACTTCAAGGTGTTCGTCTGCTGTTGGTAATACTGTTTCAGCTCCTGCTGTTTGGAAATATCATTCTCGGTCTCTTCGATTTTATCTTCCAAATCTTGCAATTCCTGCTGAATACGGTCGAGTTTCTCTTGAGGTGTTTCCTCATCTGCATATACAATGCCCGCTAAAGGGAACAACAGAGTGGCTGTCATCAGAACGGTGAGAACAATACACACCGCACGTACAATCCATTTTCTCTTTTCCATGGCTCTCCTTCCCAATTGATCAGACTTTTAAATGCTTGCGAATGCTGGTGGCGCACCCCGTGCTACCGATGGCCATACCAAAAACAATAAACAATCCTGCCATTGGCAGCATCACCGTCTTAAAGGGCAACATGCACCGAGTAAACTCACTGAGCCAAGATGCCTCCGGTTGTCCCAACGCTTTCAAAAGGCCGTAGTAACCTCCGCCCACTAAAAGCGATGCAACAATCCCTGCGATGGCTCCAACGGTCATTCCTTCCACAAAAAACGGAAGACGAATAAACCCATTTGTGGCGCCTACAAACTTCATGATATTGATTTCTTTGCGCCGCGCAAATACGGTCAAACGAATCGTATTATTGATAACAACGATGCTGATAACGCCCAGCACAATTACCAGGCCCCAGCCCACCGTGCCAACTACTCTTTGCAGATTGACCAAGGTCGTTCCAAGCTCCGTAGGAGACTGCACGCTGGAAATCGCCGCACCTGCCAAATTTTTAATTTGCTCAACAGTGTCACTCAAAAGCGAAAGGTCTGCTACCGTGACTCGGAAAGACGCTGGCAGCGGATTCGCGGGATTTCCTTCGCCCTCATAATCTTTTAAAACGCCGGCATCATCGCCTAAGTATACTTTCATCTCCTCCACTGCCTGGCTCTTGGAGATGTAAAGGCATTCCGACACATTTTCCATGCTCAAAATCTGTGTTTGCAGTTGAGCGGCTTGGTCAGCGGTCGTCTCATCCGTAAGAAAGAACTCAACCTCATTCTGTTCGCTCAAGCCTTCTACAAAGCTATTGACATTCAGGCTCAAAAGCAATGCTACGCCTGTGATAAACAGACATGCCGCCAGAACACCTACGGAAGCCAGCGTCATAAGCCGGTTAGCAATCATGCTGTGCCAACCCTGCTTTACCAGATATTTAAAGCTTGACCATCTCATACGCGGGCCCTCCTTGTCCGGCTCAGGCCGTCATCAATGACCTCGCCATGGTCGATCGTGATGGTTCTTTTATGAAAACGCAAAGCCAGATCCCGCTCATGAGTAACAACCACAACCGTAGTTCCCACACTGTTAATGGCCTGCAAAAGCTCCATAATTTCTATCGAAAGCTCCGGATCGATATTTCCAGTGGGCTCGTCCGCAATAATAATGGGTGGAGAGTGAACCAGCGCTCGCGCCAACGCAATTCGCTGCTGCTCACCACCGGAAAGCTCCTGCGGCAAGGCATGTGCCTTTTCCGCCAGTCCTACTAGATTCAACACATACGGGACACGCCGTTTGATTTGACGTTCTGAAATATTGGTCACGCGCATAGCAAACGCCACATTCTCATACGCCGTCATGGTAGGAATGAGGCGAAAATCCTGGAACACAACGCCCAGGCCTCGGCGCAAATAGGGAATTTCACGCGATTTGATGGAAGAAAGATCTCGGCCATTGACAATGACTCTTCCCTCTGTGGCAACTTCTTCACGAAGGATCAATTTCAAAAATGTGCTTTTTCCCGCGCCGGAATGGCCCAGAACAAATACAAATTCTCCTTTTCGGATATGTAAATTCACATTTTGTAGCGCCACGATCTCAGGATTTTTCCCAGTCGCTTCGTATACTTTTTTTACATTCTCAAAACGGATCATTTCCTAACTCCAATCCTTACAACCAAATCCCTCACAACAAACACGCTTGTCAACGACAAAATATTGCACATATTTACGCCGATGAACAAAATTGCCGCTGCGGCGAAAACAGATTGCGCCGCAGCGGTAGGCGTTTAATATTTCGCCGGATTTGCACTCAGGTATTTTTTGACCATCAAAGCCACTTTGAACACAATGGCGTCGTCAAATTCTCGCAAATCCAGTCCTGTGAGTTTCTTGATCTTTTCCAAACGATACACCAATGTATTACGGTGTACAAACAGGCCGCGGCTCGTCTCAGATACATTCAGATTATTTTCAAAGAATCGCTGGATGGTAAACAGTGTTTCTGCATCCAAACTCTCAATGCTTCCTTGTTTGAAAACTTCCTTCAGGAACATCTCACACAATGTAGTGGGAAGCTGATAAATCAGGCGGGCAATTCCCAGATTATCGTAGCTGACAATTGAGCGCTCCGTATCAAAAACTTTGCCAACTTCCATGGCAATCTGCGCTTCTTTGAAGCTCGTAGCCAAATCCTTGACGTTTGCAATGGGTGTTCCAATACCCACTACTGCCTTTATGTAGTGCTCGCCATTCAGCGTATCTACGATACTGGATGCGAGTTTTTCCAAGTCGCGCTGATCGATTCCGCGCTTGATCTCCTTCACCAACACAGTGTCATTCTCGCTGATGTTAAACACAAAGTCTTTCTGCTTATCCGGGAACAAGCTGGACACCACATCGTACGCGGAAATATCTGCTCCACTGGTTACGCGAATCAAAAGCACCACACGAGATACATCTGTGGCAAAATGCAGCTCACGTGCTTTTGCATAGATATCTCCCGGAAGAATATTATCCAACACCACATTTTTAATAAAATTCGCCTTGTCGAATTTTTCATCGTGGTACTGCTTAATATTCTGCAGGCTAATCGCCAAAAGCGCCGCATACCGGCTGGCAGGCTCGTCCGTTCCTTCCACCATTACCGCATAATCATTGCGCTTATTGGAGCTGAACAAATGGTAAGTATATCCGTCCCTTACAAAGGTATCGCCGGCAGTAAGGCGGTCAGACGCGATTCCGTCCCGCACCTCGCCGATACGGTTTAAATCCGAGCAGGAAATAATCGTACCTGTTTCGTCGACGACGCCGACCATCCGGTCGATTGCATCCTTCATTTGATAGACCACGCCCTGAAAAACCCTGTTCGCCATAAACCCCTTTTCCCTTCTTTTTTGATGATATGGTCCATTGTTTTCCGGTTCACCCCGGCGGACGCTGGTTCCGGCCAAATGGTGAAAATAAACAATAAGGTGCCGCTATGCTCTCTATTTTACACAATACTTCTGTCTTTTGCAACATATTTAAACAAAATAAACCGGTGTTTATTGTGTAAATTGGGAAAACGAGCCTGAAATGCCGAATTCCTTTTTATCTTAAAGCACAGTTGTGTTGTTTTTTTGAAAACTCTGTAAACGTACGTCCGTAATTTTTTTCAGTTCCTCTTGAGTTATTTCTCTGAATCCCCCAGCTCCTAAATTCGGATCCAGCGCAAGGCCGCCGATTGCCACTCTTCGCAGTTCGCACACACCCGCTCCATATACACCAAACATCCGTTTTATCTGATGATAAACGCCTTGACGCAGCTCTACCACTGCGCTGCAAGGCCCTTTTTCGCCCACAGTCAGCCCGGCGGGCATCATCGTCTCACCATCCGCAAGGCGCACTCCCTGGCTAAATCCAAGAATCATTTCCTCCGTCACGGGTGTATCCAGCTCCACCTCGTAGGTTTTTGAGACATGTCTGCGGGGAGACAAAATATCATGGGCAAAAACGCCGTCATCTGTCACAAGTACAAATCCCGTACTTGTTTTGTCCAAACGCCCCGCTGGAAACAATTCCCTGCGGGGATAATCATTCTTTACAAAATCTACAACCGTTCTATCTGCTCGATCCCGAGAAGCGCTGACGACCCCCTTGGGTTTATCCAGCATGATATAAACATGCGAAACCAAAAGCAGCGGTCGCCCGGACAGGCAGATTTCTCTGTCCTGTTCTACGGAACAATCCGCTTTTTTGCAAACCTCGCCGTTTACCGTGACCTCGCCTCGCCGAATAGCGTTTCTCGCTTCATTTCTTGTAAGTTGTGCTGCCTGCGCCACAAATTTATCCAACCGCATTGGGAGCTCCTCCAACAAAGATCCTTTGCTCCCAGTATATCACAAAAGCCTCGGCCGGCAAAGCCGGAGCCGAGGCTTGAGAGGTACTCCTTCAAATCAATCCGTAGGATAAGCATCCTCGGGAATCACTGCCGTCTCCTGAGCATCCGACTGCTCAGGTTGCGCGGCTACTTCCTGGCCGGCCTCCCCTTCGGGTTGCGCGGCCGTTTCCTGACTGACCTCACCCTCGGTCTGGGCGGCTGTCTCCTGAGTAACTGCCGACTCGCCAAATCCCGCATTCGCCGCAATCTCTTCCTCGGTCAATGCAGCAGTAGAAGCGGTTTTCGGCGTCAACGGCAGAACTTCACCCGATGGCTTTTGCAGCAAATAGGCACCTTTTGGCTCGTTTTGATAAACCAACACGACCGCATATGTTTTAAGCTCTTCTGTGCTCTGAGCTGGAACGGGTACTACCCACTTATCCACCTCTTTATTTTTGCACTTGGTCAGTTCAAAGCCGCTTTGTTTCACCACATCATGAAACGCCTCAAAACTTTCATCCCACTTGCGCGGAATTTTCACTGCAGTTACTTCCGCGCTGGTTGGATCCACTTCAAGGCCATATCCAGCCAAAAACGTGGTCAAATCCTGTGCGCCGGTAATCTGCTGCGCCATGCTGGGCTGTCCGGCCGTATCCACTGCATCTTGCTCCTGCCAAATCTTTCCCACTCCAATTGCAACGGCTGCCAGCGCCACACCGCATACACACACTGCCGCCAGCTTTTTCAGCCCGCCTTTGCGTAACGTACAAACAAACATTCCACTGTTCCCTCCTTGCAGATTCATCAGGCGGGCGTGCCGCCCTGTCTATTGCATTTGTATGAAGCCGCGTCTCGGTTTATCCCACTTTTTTACTTACATATATGCTGTATGCCTATAAATGCATGACTTTGGGATAAAGGTATGATAAAATATGAAGCAGCAACGATGCGGAGGATCTTTATGATTGAAGTTAGTGTCTGGATGGAACAATTTCAAAATGCATTGCAAAGGGAATTTGGCAGCCGTGTGCTTTTTATAGGATTACAAGGCAGCTACGCCCGTGGCGAGGCCGGTGTAGACAGTGATTTAGATCTGGTGGTAATCTTAGATCGTTTGGCTCCTGCGGACATCGTTCGCTACCGAAACGTTCTGGACACCCTGCCCCACCGTGAAAAGGCCTGCGGGTTTCTGAGCGGAAAGGCAGAACTTTCCGGATGGGATCCGGGGGAACGGTTTCAACTTTGTTTCGATACGCTTCCTTTTTTCGGAAGTTTGTGGAACTTGGCAGGACCTGTGGGAACACGCGAAGCTCGCGCTGCGGTCCGCACCGGTGCAGGAACATTGTATCATGCATGCGTACACAACCTTTTGTACGACCGCAGCGAAGATCTCTTGCGAAACCTTTATAAATCAGCCTGCTTTGTGGTACAAGCAGTCTACTACCTGGAGACAGGGCATTACGTCAAGCAGCATCGCACACTTGCTCAGGCCGCCGGGCCACGGGAACGTGCGATTCTTGGCACCGCGGCGCTTCTGCGCCACGAAGGCGAAGTAGATTTTGAGCCTATGTCACGTCAACTTCTTCTTTGGAGCCAGGGACTCCTGGCATCCCAAAACCAACAGGAGGTGTAAAAAATGATTCTTGCGGTGGATATCGGAAATACCAATATTGTCATGGGTGGATATGAACAGGACCATCTTGTTTTCTGCACCCGCCTTTCTACAGATAAAAATCTTGAGGCGGATCAATACGCCTTGCAAATCAAAGGCATTTTGAGCTTATATCACATTTCTCTGGAAAATATAAAAGATGTGGTTCTATCCAGCGTAGTACCGCAAATCACTCAAACCATGTGTAAAGCATTGAGCACACTTTGCAACTCGGTTCCCTTGGTTCTCTCCCAGCAGTTAAAAACGGGTGTAAAAGTAGACATTGCCAATCCGCCGGAGTTAGGTGACGATCTTCTGGCCGGTGCCATTGCTGCACGGGCCTCCTATGCTCTTCCGGCCGTCGTACTGGATCTTGGAACCGCTACCAAAATGACGGCAGTCGATGCGCAGGGGCATGTCTGCGGTGTAAGCATTATGCCCGGTGTAGTACTGAGTCTTAACGCCTTGGTCAGCGGAGCCAGTCAACTGGGAGGCATGGCGCTCTGCCCACCGGCTCATGCCATTGGCCGAACTACCGTGGAGAGTATGCAGAGCGGAATTGTCCTAGGCACCGCAAGCATGCTGGATGGGATGTTGGATCGGTTTGAGGCGGAGCTTGGAGAAATCAAAACTGTTCTGGCCACCGGTGGCATTGCGGGAATGATCGTACCTCATTGCCGGCGAGAAGTGAAATTGGTTCCCACTCTGCTTTTAGATGGGCTGTACCAAGTATGGCGGATGAACCGTTCGATTTCTAATTAAAAACACAAAAAGGCCGTTTCACGTAATCAGCGTGAAACGGCCTTTTGCATTCATTTTTTTAGTGGCCACGACCGGCTCCACCACCACGGAAACCGCCACCGCCGCCACCGCGGAAGCCACCACCAGAACGGAAACTTCCGCCAGAACGGAAGCTGCCGCCACCGCCGCTACGAAAACCGCCGCCAGGACGCGGAGGACGCCGAATGGAATTTCCAAACATCGGGCCACCCCAAGAACCCGGTGGAGGCGGGGGTGGACCTGGCCGCCGATAAGGACGGCGCGGCGGATGCCCATAAAATGGGTATCTGCGATATCGGACCGGACGAAGGAAAGAAAGCACCACAATCACCAAAATCAGAGCCCCCAACGGCACAAACAGCGCCGCTGCTCCCAGGCTCAGTAAGCCGGTAGACTGCTCTCGCACCGGTGGAACTGTCCCTGTCACCTGTCCACTCGGATCCAGCCCATAAATGGAACAAACTTGATTATAAAGTGTATCAAACGTTTTCTGAACTCCCGCGTCGTAATCTCCCGCGGCAAAATCAGGCTCCAAATCCTCCTGAAGGATTCGACTAAGCGTCATAGTCGGCAGCAAATCCTCAAGACCAGAGCCCTGAATGCACTGGTAATCCTGTTCGCCAATCGATAAAAGCAAAAGGACACCGTTGTTAGCTTTGGCCGAACCAATTCCCCAGTCATTGGCCAATTGATAAGAATATTCTGCTGCGCCCAGACCTTCAGTATCCTCTACTGTGACCACAACGATTTGCGCGCCGCAGGCAGCGTACAAATAATCGTTTTTCTCTACGATTTCCTGTTCTGTACTGCTATCCAAAACGTTCGCACTATCATTGACATAAAAATCTGAAGTAGGGCTCAAAAGGGCCAGAGACGGTGTGCAGAACATCACCGCCAAAGCCAGCGTCACCACTAGCGCCGCCAATCGTTTTCCTTTCATGCCACCATCTCCTCCGGGCTGACGCCCACAACTTTCGCTAAAACAGAAGCTGGAAATCCCGATAGCTTTCCGGCTGCCTGTCGTGCTAATTCATTGTATTCCGGAACCGCATGAGACAGAATTGCCGTCCGACTTGTAAATTCCGACCACGCCATCTGTGCCGGACTTCCTGTTTTGTCTCGTTCATCGGAAGGCATGGCGTTGTACATCAGTTCCACTGCCGTTTTCATCGTCACACCTGCAGAATAACGTGCAGATGGCTCATCCGCTTCGCAGCTCGCATCCAAAGCAGCCTGCGCGCGCTGTACCAAACCATCGTCTACGCCACTTTCCTCAGCCAATGCGATCAGCGAACCCGCCGCTGTTTCCCGAGCCGCAAAATCCGCCGCCATATTGCTGTTATAATACTCCAGCGGCGCATTTCCAACCGACCGTACCTTCATGCTTCCAATGCCCAACAGGCTAACCACTACTGTGATACACAAAACTACGGCCGCCAATTTTCGGTTTTCCAGTATGGTTTGTTTCATGGAATCGTTCCTCTCTGCGGTCTGAATCGTTTTTTACTTTGCCATCTCCAGCAGTTTGGCTTTCAGCTCTCCCTCAATACGGCCCAGCTCCACTTCTGCAGCAGCACGTTTGGCGCGGCCTTCGGTCTGAATCTTCACTACCTCATCCAAAGTCTCAATCAAATTCTGATTGGTCTGTTTCAGAGTTTCCAAATCTACTACACCGCGTTCGGACTCCTTGGCCGCCTCGATTGTTCCCTGTTTTAATGCCTGAGCATTTTTACGCAGCAGCTCATTGGTCATGTCCGTAACTGCACGCTGAGCCTCAATGGCTTGCTGAGAATGAGCCAATCCCAAGCTGAGCACCATCTGGCTCTTCCACAGCGGGATGGTATTGACGATGGACGTCTGAATTTTTTCCGCCATCATGGTATCATTGGATTGAATCAGACGGATTTGCGGCGACATCTGAATCGAAACTGTACGAGTCAACTGCAAATCATACAACTTCTTTTCAAAGCGCGTACACATATCTTCCAGATCCTTCGCCGCCTGTGCATCCTCGGCAAGACCGGTGGCCTTCGCCTTTTCCACCAGTTTGGGCAGTTCGTTGTTGCGCACATCTGCCAGCTTTTTCTTGCCGGCCACAATGTACATGGTCAGCTCTTTATAATAGACCATGTTCATTTCATACATCTTGTCCAGCATGGCGATATCCTTCAAAAGCTGAACCTGATGATCCTGCAACATCCCTTCGATACGCTCAACATTGGTTTCCGCTTTAGCGTAACGGGTCTTTAACTCCTCAATCTGATTGCCCGCCTTTTTAAAGAATCCTAAAATTCCTTTGGGCTGCTCGGCTGTGGCATCAAAGCCTTTTAACTCTGTAACAAGGCCCGTAATCATATCGCCCACTTCGCCCAAGTCCTTTGTGCGGATATTCTCTAGCGCACTCTCCGAAAAATCCGCCACTTTTTTCTGGCTTGCGGCGCCATATTGCAACACTTGTGTGGAATTGGTCAAATCAATTTTCTCGGAAAATTCTTCCACTTGACGACGTTCTTCCTCCGACAAACTCTGTTCATCCAGAACCACCGGATCTACTTGTTCTTGTGCGGCCTTCTGATCCGCAGGCGTGGCGGGAGCGGTGTCCAGTGTCAGGCTGGGTGCGGGCTGTTCCAGCGTCAAGCTGGGTGTATCCAGGGTCAAATCCGGTTTTTGCTGTTCCATATTGATTTCGTCCTTTCGTTTCTATATTCTCGCGTTTTTAATTACAATTGCAATCCGGGTCTGTGTTGCTCGTCTGAATCGGATTCCTTTACAAGGCCATCGCTTTTTGCCATGGCTTCAAGCACATCCAAATCGGTAGAAACATCCAATACTTCGCCTGCAAAGAGACAGTCAAGCTGACTTTCAAATGCCTTTGCAATGATCTGTGCGTTTTGTTCTACCTGCTGCGTGAGAGCGCGGGCATTTTCCCCGGATGCACCCGCCGCAGCCAAATCCGCATACGTGGACAACACTTTTACCGCAGTGGGTAAATAATATGTGAGAAATTTACGGACCGAGCGAGCTTTATCAGGAGCGTCCCCGATTTCCCGCAAAATGGATGCTCCAGCCGTCTCCATGCGCTCGATGGATGCACTCAGCGCAGCATCCGGAATACGCACATTCAAATCGTGCAACGCCTTTAAATTTTTCTGCGCATCGCCTAAAAGCGCATCCAATTCTTGGCTGCCAGTGCGATAGACAGGCTCCGGCGCAGGGACCAGTACAGTACGAGGTGGAATTTTTTTGTGCGCAACCATGCCCGTCACACCCGAAACTACACCAGCCACCACAATGGCCCACATCTGATAAATCGGCAGAAACAGTGAACACACTAAAAATGCGCCAGCAGCCAAATAAATTGGCAGCGCAGATGGAATTTTCTTTTCAATCATACCATTGGTTTCCTGCGGCATATTCCGCCCTCCTGTCTGAGGTCGTTCTCTTGGGACCATCATAGCATGCACCGACCATTGAAATCAAGGAAAACAGCGTTGCATGACATAAAAACGCAAAAGCCCCGCGTTGGCGGGGCTTTTGAAAAAGCTGCTAAAAATCATCCATATCATGGAATGCACGGTCAAAATATAAAGCCGACACAATTACAGAAATCCCCACGACCAGAAAGAATACACCTACCAGTCGTGTCCACATGACCATGCTTTTAAAAGGGCGCAGCAACATAAACCCCGCCAGAATCAATTTCAGCACCGCATCTGCCGCTGCACTTTGCCAAGGCAGCCCGCTGCGCCAGTTTCTCCAAACCAAGCGCAACCGAAACATGGCACTGACAATGATCCATCCTCCCAAAACCACTCCAATGAACACTAGGGAAACATCGCGGTTAAACAAAAGTACACCGCCTACCGCAAGAGCCGCCACTCCTTGGAGCAGAGGGGGGCCACCTTCTTCATGAGCCGCACGAAGGGCCATACGATAGGCTATTTCCGCTATACCAAGCACCAGAACACATGCTCCCATCAA